>CBDUPS010000400.1:0-2111 GCA_965369155.1 uncultured Spongiibacteraceae bacterium | reverse complement strand
CTCTCTCGACGCACTTTATCTTTTACTTCACCGTTATGATAAGCAGCCCACCAGCCTCCACAGGGTAATTGTTGTTTTTGTAACCAACGATAGGCTTTTTCGGCCGCTTGATATTCACCGCCAATAGACAGCGCCATGGCACTCTCAACATGATCCCAAGGATCTGCATGGCCACCCTCAAACCAATGAATAGAGCCATCGGCTTGCTGTTCACGCAAAATAAAATCAACAGCAGGCTTAAAGAATGCAACCGGGAAAATACCGTCGCTTAAAAAAATACTCGTCATAATGTCGCCTTATCATTCGGGCGGCTGGTTTTTACAAAATACATAACAACACTTTTTCCACATAGCGGGTTTAGCGCTTTCTCTAGATAGCGAGTAAACCAAGGGCGCTCCATCATATCCCACACCAATAGCTTATGATACCAAGCCACTAGCCGAGAGCTATCTTGGGTTTGCCAAAACGCACACTTAAGCCACCAATAAGGGGAATGTAATGCATGGGCCCAATGCCTGTGATAAAAACAAAAGCCTGCCTCTTTTACTTGTCGCTTTAATACACGACTTTTAAAAATACGAATATGCCCACCTTCGTTAGCGTGGTATTCATCGCTTAACTTCCAGCACAACCATTCGGGCCAAAAACGGGGAACACTCACACAAAATAATCCCCCAGGCTTTAATATACGCTCTATTTCGTTAAGCACTTGTTGGTAATCCGGTATGTGCTCTAACACCTCTGAACAAATAATTTTATCAAATGTGTTATCGGCAAACGGTAGATGAAGCGCATTAGCTGAAAGCAAGCCAAAAGCTCTTTGCGCATCATCAGGTAAGGCAAAAGGGGCAAATTTTTCAGCTGTGGTTTTTAAGTCATCTACGCTTAAATCCACACCAATGGAGGTTACCTGCTGCTCAAGATATGCCGAAATAACATGGCGACCCTCGCCACAACCTAAATCTAAAACTTTCTCACCTTTTTTGAGGGGAAACTGAGCAAAATTAACAGTCTGCATCAGTACGACTCCAACACTTTTTGATAATAGTCGGTCATTTGTGTTGCCGCCACCTGCCAGCAGAATGTTTTCTGAATACGTTCTCGCCCTGCTTTACCTAAGGCTTCTCGTTCTTGTGGATTGTTTAAAAGCTGCTCTACAGCTTCTGCAATTGCCTGACTATTACCCTTTGGCACAATAATCCCCGCATCACCTACTACCTCAGGTAAGGCACCACCATCAGTAGAGATAACCGGCACCTCACAGGCCATAGCTTCTCCTGCAGGCAAACCAAACCCCTCATAAATAGAAGGCACAACCACAACAGCCGCTTCATTATAATAACGCACCAACTCTTCAGTACTAATGCCTGAAACAAACCGCACCTTATCCTCAATACCTAGCTTTTTTAAACGCGGTAACGTGTCACCATCAGGCTTAGGCTTACCCAACACTAACAGTTCTAACTGTGGGTACTGCTTTAATAGTTGTGCATAGGCCTCTAGTAAAAAGCGTAAGCCTTTTAACGGCGCATCAGCGGAAGCGGTTGCCATAATACGCCAAGGGTTCTTTTGCACATCAGGTAATGGTTTAAATTCATTGGTATCGATACCGTTATAAACCAACGAGATACTATCGGCATCCATAGCAAAGGCGCTTGCGATATCCTGACGAGAGCACTCCGATACCGTAATAACATGCTTTAATTGGCGGGCTACTTTTTTCTGCATACCTAAAAAAGAGTGCCAGCGTTTAATAAGAAGGCGCTGATAGCCATTTTCTGCTGCGGCTAAGGCAATACGCAAGTCGCTGGTTATCGGGTGGTGAATAGTGGTTACCAAGGGGATATTCATTTTTTGCAAATCAAGCATGCCATAGGCCAAACATTGATTATCATGCACTAAATCATATTCGTTACGGTGCTTCTTTAAATAGTTAACCACCCGGCGACCAAAGCATAAGGGCTCGGCAAAGCCACCGGTAAGCTTACTGCTCCATTCAATAATATTGGTCATTGAGCTTAAATGGTGCGGCCGCAATGACGATAGGCCATTTTCAAATAAATTTAGCCCCGGCATTTTTATAAGACGCACTCGGGCATCAAGATGAGGAT
>CBDUPS010000399.1:0-2122 GCA_965369155.1 uncultured Spongiibacteraceae bacterium | reverse complement strand
AAAGTGCAGGTCGGCCCTTTAGCACATGTTGGTTATATTTCTGTTGATTTATATGTCGAGTCTTACGCTGTTGTGCAAGAGCGCTTTGATGCCAGTGGAAATCTTTTAGATAGTCAAGTTATACATGAAACACCTCAGGGGGTTGCGACATTTCTTGGACCTTATGCTGGCTATTACCCTTATCAACCTAGCCAGCCATTAGAAAACTTGCAGATATCAGAAGATGTAGCAGGTGGTTGGGAAGCCTCTTGGTATAACACCACGACAGAAAAAACATTGTCACTTGATTTTGATGCAGCGGGTAATGCTGCCCCAGAAGGGCCTGTAGAAGTAGCACACCTAGACCCAGCTAGCCTGACTATTGAGCTTGCCGATGGCGGTTGGCTTACATTTAATGATGATTATAGTTTTTACCAACGCTTTAATGCCGATGGTTCAGCTTACTACTTATATGGTGATGTTGCCAGTGTTGCTGATCTTGTTGATGGTTTGCTAAATGTAGAGGTGACCGTAACAGATGCTGAAACTGGAGAAACAGCATCGACATCTAAAGAAGTAGTACTTGATAGAGTTTCTGAACTTACCGTAGACCCTTTGGGTATTATCGGAGAGTCAGAGAGTTCAGCAGTGACAATTTCGGGTACGGCCATCGGTATTGAAGATGGTCAGTCGATTAAGTTTTGGGGGACTAATACTAATCTCTTTACTACGATTGAGGACGGTCTCTGGTCTATCACGCATGACTTCAGTGGTTATAGCGATGGCAGCATTCCAATATCAGCAGAGGTCTCGGATCTGGCGGGTAATAAAGTATGGTCTAGGTTTGAATTTATATTAGACCAAGTAGCGCTTACTCAGGCACCAACAGTAACTCCTAAAGCAATAGCGAATCCAACATCTGGCGTGATACAAGGCACCTATGATTATTTAGCGACCGATAATTTAACAGTAACGGTTAATGGGGTAACGCATACCTTAGGTGAAGAAGGCTCTAAACTGACTCATAGTTACCAGCGTTGGATATTAAATGCTCCTGAAGAAGGCTGGCAAGAAGGTGTTTATGATGTGGTAGTTACCACCGTAGATGCTAATGGTTATACCTTAACAGACAATACCATTAACGAGTTTACTGTTGACCTAACAGCACCTGATAGGCCCACGGTTAATCCTATTGATACAACCAATACTCACCCTTGGCTTTCGGGTACTTTTGACTCAGAAGATTCCGCTATATTTACCGTTACTGTTGATGGACAAACCTACACTTTAGGCGAAGACGATAATCTGTTTCAACACGCGAATAACGATAATGTATGGGTGCTACGCCCTGTGGGTAATTATAGTTTTGGTACTCATGATGTGGTGGCTATTAGCACTGATATTGTCGGTCGTGTGAAGGCAGATAACACTACAGGTGAGCTTACTATTACTCAAACAGCCTCTATTAGTATTGAAGTTGGCGATAATCTAACTGGATTCGATGGCAATGCGACTTCATTAACTTTGGGTGGATTGGTTGATGGTGTCGAAGAAGGGCAGACAGTTACGGTGACCTTTAGTGATACGAATGGTGATTTTTATCAGTACACCACACCTGTAATATCGCTCTTCCCTGTATTTGGGGTACATGCTTATGGGTTTTATCTTTCTTTAACAGAAACTGAGCTTAATCAACTTCATTTACTAGAGCAGGGACCCTTAACCATAGCCGCAAGTGTGACTAATTTAGGTGGTAGTACTGCGGAAGACACACTATCAGTTCCTGAAGGTTTTGATGTATTTGCCGGTGTGGATATAGATGAGACAACAGCACTTAGCGATGGGGTGATTGATCAACATGAGATTGGTGATTTTATGCTATCGGGGATAACCGAGAGCGTAAATGATGGGCAAATGGTCTCTATTGAAATTATGGATGAAGGTGGTAATACGGTTAATTTTTCTACTCAAGTTAATAACGGTATTTGGGCGGTGGCGGCAACCGATTACTTAGCCGGTGTGCAGCAAGGCACCTTGCAAATTAGCGCGAATGTTTTTGATGCATTTGGATATGAGGGTAATGATTCGGTATCGGTAGAACTAGATTTAGGTTTTGCTACACCGACAGTCAATAGTGTTACAA
>CBDUPS010000398.1:0-2124 GCA_965369155.1 uncultured Spongiibacteraceae bacterium | reverse complement strand
TAATACGTTATATCAACCCGTGGTTGATACTAAAGGGCATGCATTAACTCAAATTGCACTTAGAAATGCTAGCGATAAAATGTCTCTTGTTGCCTTAACAGATGATGGCAGGTTAGTTGTTTCTCGCTTTACTAAAAAAGAAAACTTTTTAACCGGCGGAGTGACTTTAAAAAAACAGTCGGCTGAAATTGGTAAAGGTTTTGATGATATTGAACGAATACTTGTCGATCTTAATCAAGAATGGGTTTTGTTATTTTCAAAAACACGTTTGCTATCAATTATCGGTATCAACGATTTAACCAATACAACAAGTATAAAAGAGTTTAAAAAGCTCTTACCCGATAATGAAAATATAGCTGATGTGACTTACTTGCTCGGCGGGCTTTCTATTATAGTCTCTGGAGATAAAGGTACAGTAACGCAGTGGTTTATGACAGGTCAGGGCGAAGAAACTCAATTAGTAAAAGTGCGCTCATTTACCGGTGCAACTGGAAAACTTAATCACATTAATTTAGAGCAGCGTAGAAAAGGTTTTTCTGTGGTAAGTAAGGAAGGCCAGTTTAGTTTATTTAATAGTACCGCTAATCGTTACTTAGGTAGTTGGAATTTAGGTTCTAATAGTGATGTGATTAATAACGTGGCATTAAGCCCTAGAGCAAACCGTTTGTTAGTAGAAAAAACTCAAGGCACTTATTCCTTTTGGCAGATAGATAATGAGCATCCAGAGATTTCATGGCAGTCTTTGTGGCAAAAAGTATGGTATGAAAGTTATGAGGAACCTGAGTATGTATGGCAATCATCTTCTGCTAGTAATGATTTTGAACCCAAATATAGTTTATCGCCTTTAGCTTTTGGAACTCTAAAAGCAGCCTTTTACGCTATGTTATTGGCAGCACCTTTAGCTATTTGTTCGGCTATTTTTACAGCCTACTTTATGGCACCAAGCTTACGCAGAAAAATTAAGCCATTGATCGAATTAATGGAAGCGTTGCCAACGGTTATTTTAGGATTTTTAGCGGGCTTATGGTTAGCACCTTTTATGGAAAAAAACCTTACCGGTATTTTTTCTTTATTTATTATTTTACCAGTTGGCTTACTGTTTTTTGCTTGGATTTATAGTCAACTACCTGAAAAATATCGTTCAGTTGTTCCTAAGGGCTGGCAAGCTATTGTGATGATTCCAGTAGTAATAGGCCTTAGTCTATTGTGTTTTAGCTTAAGTGGTTTTTTTGAAGTGCAATTTTTTGGTGGTGATATGCGTCATTGGATTACTAACCAATTAGGTATTTCGTTTGATCAGCGCAATGCAATGGTCGTCGGCGTAGCTATGGGCTTTGCTGTTATTCCTACTATTTTTTCTATTGCTGAAGATGCTATTTTTTCAGTGCCAGAGCATTTAAGTCATGGATCTTTGGCTTTAGGCGCTACTCCTTGGCAAACACTTATAGGTGTGGTTTTACCTACTGCAAGCCCTGGTATTTTTTCAGGTCTAATGATTGGTATGGGGCGAGCCGTAGGGGAGACCATGATTGTATTAATGGCAACGGGTAATACGCCAATTATGGATATGAATATTTTTGAAGGTATGCGAACACTGTCAGCCAATATAGCGGTGGAGATTCCAGAGGCAGAGGTTAATAGTACCCATTACCGAATTTTATTCTTAGCGGCCTTTGTTCTTTTTATGTTTACCTTTGTGGTTAATACCGCGGCTGAAATTATTCGTCAACGCTTACGCGTTAAATACAGTTCTCTGTAAGGTCTGTTATGAAAGAGAGTAATAAACAAACAGTAAAACAATGGTTCCAATATGGTGAGCCCTGGATTTGGATGAATGCAGCAGCATTGGCTATTAGTATTATTGCCGTGGTGGGTTTAATCGCTTTGCTTACGGTGAAGGGTATGAGCCACTTTTGGCCAAAGGATATTGCCGATATTCATTATGAAGTACCTATGAGTGTAGATGCGAAAGGGCAGTCCCGTTATATACGAGTTATCGGTGAGATAGTCAGCTCAGAAGAAGTATCTTATGAACAGTTAAAATCAGCAGGTATCACTTTTTCTGATCAGCATGATTTTTATAATCGTTCACTGATTAAACTAGGTAATCGCGATATTACAGGG
>CBDUPS010000397.1:0-2134 GCA_965369155.1 uncultured Spongiibacteraceae bacterium | reverse complement strand
AATTTGTATTAGGTTGCCGTTTTTTGCGGTAATTTCTCGGCGCAGGCGTTGGCTTTTACTGTAATCACTAATACGGTTTTGTATGGCATCATTGATGGCGGTGAGTTGTTCTTTGGTGGCTTTTAATGTGGCTTCTTGTTGCTGTAGGTTATCTCTAATTTCATCATATTTAGTTATTGATAACGTCTCTTCTGGGGTAAGAGAGAAGTTAGGTAAGCTAAATACAGCATCTTCTAATGTGTTGGTTTTTTTTATAATAAGGGTTTGTTGCTCAAGTAGGGTGAGCCAATAATTTAAGTCTTGTATTCTTTCTTTGTTAGTCGCTTTACTAATTTGTTGATTTATTTCGGCGGTTTTTTTCTCAATGTTGCTTAATGTAGGAAGCGGTAGCTCGGAGGGTTTGTTAACCGGTATATCGGGGATTCCCGCCATAAACTGGCTGTAAGCTGAAGGGCTGTGAGTGGTTAGCACAGCCAGTAAGCAGATTATTACAGTTGATAAATATTTTTTTAACATAAGTTAAGTGTCGTTACCGTGGTTTAAAAAGTGTTATTCCATTATTTAAGGTAATGAGGGTGGGCTATTTTTAGTGGGCAGTAATGGATTACAGTTTTTTATGGTGACTTTGCCCTGTAATACATTGCCCTTAGAGTATTCAGTAAAATGGCAGGTGTTGGTTTTGGGTTCGTAGTTTTCAATCCATAGGTTGTCGTCTTTCCATGTGGCACCTAAATGCACTTGGCCATCAGGTACTTTTATTGTCATTACGCCACCCCAGCGTTTTACAAAAACTTGTTCAAAGTGAAAGTAATAAGCACCCCAGCCTAAAACAAAGATAACCGCTGAGGTAATAGCTGCTGCCTTCCACTGATCAAACTTTACCCCTAGTAAAAATAGCGATGCCCCTGCAAGTAATAAAACGACTAACCAGTAAAAATAAGTAATCATTATTTGTTCCTCTATTTTAAGTGTTTTGTGTGGCGTGTTCTGTGTGGCTATGACTAGAGCATAAGGTATTAATGATATGAAACCAACAAAAAAGCCCAGTAAAAACTGGGCTTTAGTTTGTTACCTTAACGGCTTTACACAGAGACTACATCAATGTTCTCGAGTGAAATTCTTTTGCCGTCGGCGGCTTTCTTTTGAAAAGCCTCGATTTGGTCAAAATTCATATAGCGATAAATTTCATCTGATAAAGCATCAAGGTTAGCGGCGTACTTTAAGTACTCTTCAGTAGTGGGGATTCTACCTAAAATAGCACCTACAGAGGCAAGCTCTGCAGAGGTAAGGTACACATTAGCCCCGTCACCTAAGCGGTTAGGGAAGTTACGGGTTGAGGTAGACAACACAGTTGCACCTGCTTCTACTCGTGCTTGGTTACCCATACACAGTGAGCAGCCCGGCATTTCGGTACGGGCACCTGCGGCACCGTAAATGTTGTAGTAGCCTTCTTCCATCAATAAATGGGCATCCATTTTGGTAGGAGGGGCAATCCACATACGGGTTGAAATACCGCCTTTGTGTTGCTCAAGTAATTTACCTGCTGCACGATAATGACCGATGTTGGTCATACATGAACCAATAAATACTTCATCAACTTTGTCACCGGCAACGTCTGATAGTGTGCGAGCATCATCAGGGTCGTTAGGGGCGCAAACAATAGGCTCTTTAATCTCGCTCATATTAATCTCAAGTACATGAGCGTATTCGGCATCTTTGTCGGCTTTCATTAGGGTTGGGTTTGCTAACCACTCTTCCATTTTACCGGCGCGACGCTCAAGGGTACGAGCATCACCATAACCATCGGCAATCATAGAGCGGAGTAATACAATGTTAGAGCGTAGATATTCGGCTATCGACTCTTCGCTTAACTCAATGGTACACCCCGCAGCCGAGCGCTCGGCTGAGGCATCTGATAATTCAAAGGCTTGCTCTACCGTAAGGTTAGGCAGGCCTTCAATCTCTAAAATTCGCCCAGAGAACTCATTCTTTTTGCCTTTCTTTTCAACAGTTAACAGGCCATTTTTAATACCGTATAAAGGAATGGCGTGTACTAAATCACGTAGGGTGATGCCGGGCTGCATCTCTCCGGTAAAGCGTACAAGGATGGATTCAGGCATATCTAATGGCATGA
>CBDUPS010000396.1:0-2141 GCA_965369155.1 uncultured Spongiibacteraceae bacterium | reverse complement strand
AGCGCAAATTTTAGAGGCTGATGGTCGTTTAGAGGCTTCTCGTCGTGATGCTGAGGCACAGGTTATTTTGGCGCAGGCAAGTCAGGAAGCGATTAATAAAGTAACCCAAGCAATAGAAGGTAATGATTTGCCAGTGCTTTATTTATTGGGTGAGAAATATATGCACTCAATGGAGAAGTTATCAGTATCCGATAATGCAAAAGTAGTGGTGTATCCTGCAGACTTGTCAGCAACTATTAAAGAAATGCTAAAACGTTAATTTATTTATCACGTTTAAAAGGTAACCATAAAAGTTGTTGTAACGAGAGCTCGTTATTTTTAGAAAATCCATCTAAGCCAATAGTAATATTTTTGCTATTGGCTTTTTTGTGGCTGCCGCCTAAACGATCCCAAAAAGAAAATACAGTACCATAATTGGAGTCTGTTTCGGTTTGTATTATTGAGTGGTGCACCTTATGCATATCAGGGGTAACAATGAGTAAGCGTAACCAGTTGTCAGCAGAGCCCACAGAAATATTTGCATGGTGAAAAAAAGTTACAGCAACTCGCAAAAAACCATAAATAATAATGATAGGCAGTGATAAGCCGAGCAAAATAATTAACAGGCTGATAGCGATATTAGAAAGTAGAATTTCACCTAAATGAAATCGTACCGCGGTGCTTACATCCATATTGGCATCACAGTGATGCACCTGATGAAAGCGCCATAAAAATTTAATTTTATGATTGAGCCGGTGCCAAATGTACATCCAGCCATCAATAAAAAATATACCTAATATAAAAATAAACTCATAGGGAAGAAGTGAAGACAGATACTGTAACAAACCTAATGAGTGCGTTTGGGTAAAATGAGTAGCAGCAATAATCGTTATGGAGTAAATGCTGCTGACAACAAGTATATTCATTAACCCTAAGGTTAAATTATTAGCGGCGTGTTGATAACGCTTGTAGTGCCAAGTAAAGAAAGGTGTAGCGGCTTCCCATAAAAAAAGTACAGAAAAACAAGTAATAAAAATTAAAGGCTGTAAATAAAAAGGAATTTCCATTGGTGTTGTTTCTTTACTGTTTTAATAGAGATAAAAAAAGAGGCCGTATTGCGCCTCTTCTTTATATACCAAGCTTATAAAATTACTGCTTGGTTTCGTTGTCGCTAAAAACCCCTTCAAATAATGGCGTAGATAAATAACGCTCACCGGAGTCGGGTAAAATAACCACAATAGTTTTGCCCTTGTGTTGTGGTTGTTGGGAGACTCTATAGGCAGCAGCCATAGCAGCACCTGATGATATTCCCGCTAAAATACCTTCTTCACGCATAAGCCGGTGTGCCCAAGCGATAGCATCTTCGTTACTTACTTGTTCTACTTGATCAATTACGGATAAATCAAGATTGGTTGGCACAAACCCCGCACCAATTCCCTGTATTTTATGGGGGCCATGCACAAGTGCTACGCCAGTTATGGCGGCAGTAATCGCATTGCTTGCTTCAGGCTCTACCGCCACCATCGTGATAGCTTTCTTTTGTGTGTTTTTTAAATAACGGGCAACCCCTGTTAGGGTGCCTCCAGTACCCACACCTGATACAACAATATCGACCTTACCTTCGGTATCGTTCCATATTTCAGGGCCGGTAGTTGCCTCGTGTATGCCGGGGTTGGCCGGGTTTTCAAATTGCTCTGGCATAAAGTAGGTGGCAGGGTTTTCGGCAACAATTTCTTTGGCTTTGGCAATGGCCCCAGGCATGCCCTTGGCAGGCTCGGTTAAAATAAGGGTTGCACCTAAGGCTTTCATAAGCTGTCGTCTCTCTAAGCTCATCGAAGAGGGCATGGTAATAACCAGAGGATAACCTTTAGCTGCTGCCACAAAAGATAAACCCACGCCAGTATTACCTGAGGTTGCCTCAATAATAGTCATGCCTTTTTTTAGAGAGCCATTTTTTTCAGCCTCGCTAATCATGTTGGCAGCAATGCGGCACTTAACTGAGCCTGCGGGGTTACGGCTTTCAACCTTGGCAAAAATATTGCCATCACTAATACGATTGGTTTGAATCAGTGGCGTGTTGCCAATAGATAAACTGTTATTTGAATAGTTGTGCGACATAAAACGTCCTCTGCTGGAATGTACAAAAAATGCTAACTAGAGCC
>CBDUPS010000395.1:0-2147 GCA_965369155.1 uncultured Spongiibacteraceae bacterium | reverse complement strand
ACATAGAAGTTATTGTATCCAACCCAATACTCGTAACCCTCTTTACCCTCAAGCTTGGTTAATGTTGCTGCTGTTTTATCATCTGCATTGTTAACAGAAAAACCATGTTGGCGGAGACTACCCACTGTATGTTGAGGTTTTAATGTATCGTTTGCTATCGAATCATCAAAAGTTTTACTTAACTGGGCTTTGGTAGTTACCGGTTGACCTTCTTTCCAGCCGTGACGAACAAAGTAATTAGCCACACTACCGATGGCATCAGCAGGGCTGTCCCATAAATCAATTTGGCCATTACCATCAAAATCTACCGCGTAAGCTCTAAAGCTACTTGGCATAAACTGTCCTAAACCCATAGCCCCTGCATAAGAGCCTTTTTTATCAAAGGGATGAAAAGATTGCTCACGGGACATCAACAAATAATTTTCTAATTCTTTAGTGAAAAACGTGCTTCTTGATGGGTAATCAAAGGCTAATGTGCTTAAGGCATCAACTACTCGGTAGCTCCCCATGATTCGTCCATAGTAAGTTTCAACCCCAATAATGGCTGCCACGATAGCTCGCGGTACTCCGTAGGTTTCTTCCATACGATCAAAAATAGCTTTGTGCTTTATTAAAAAAGCTTTACCGCCATCAATTCGTTGATCTTTTAAAAATATTTCACGGTATTCATACCATGGTTTTACTTTTTCGGCAGGTCGATTCATGGCGGAGATAATAGAATCTTTACGGGTCGCCTCGGCCAAGATGCCATCCATAAACTGCTGATCAAAGGCATAAGTGTTGATCATATACTGTGCAAACTCTTGTGCTTTTTGATTCTCGCTATAGCGATCTGAAAGATCGACTTTATCGGAGGAAAAAGCCTGAGGAATACACAAAAAAATACTCAATAAAAAAGCTAAACGCATGGTTAATCTCTTACCTTAATATGTTGTTTTAACTATACCGTATGTATTCTTAAATACATATTTCAAACCCATTTTTTTAATAATTAAATCTTTTTGTCTCTGTTGCTATTGCGGATAACACGCCAAAGGCTGCCATTAATGTCACCAGAGAAGTTCCACCTTTGCTAACTAATGGAAGTGGCACCCCTACTACAGGTAACAATCCACTAACCATGGCCATGTTGACAAAAACATAAACAAAGAACGTTAAAATTAAACTGCCTGCCAACAATCGATTAAACGTATCCTGAGCATTCCAACTAATAAATAAGCCTCTAGCAATAAGACAACCATACAACAATAAAATTCCTAATACACCCTGCAAACCAAATTCTTCAGACAGTACGGCAATAATAAAGTCCGTATGACTTTCAGGTAAAAACTGTAAATGGGATTGTGTCCCCTCAAGCCACCCCTTACCCGAAAAGCCACCCGAACCAATGGCTGTTTTAGATTGAATAATATTCCAACCATGATGTAGCTTATCGGACTCTGGATTAAACATCGTTAAAATGCGGCGTTTTTGATACTCCTCCAGTACATACAGCCAAACAGCTTGGCCACTAATAGCCATTAAGCCAACAGAGACCGCAATATAACGCCAGCTTAATCCTGCCAACAGTAAAACAAAGCCACCCGATGACCCCACCAATAAAGCCGTACCTAAATCAGGCTGCTTTAAAATAAGAAAAGACGGCAAGCCAATAATCGCTAACGCCGTACACACATGAGAAAAACGCGGCGGTAATGATCTACTGGAAAAATACCATGCTACGGTAATAGGCAACACGAGCTTCATGATTTCTGATGGTTGAAAACGAAACCCCGGCAAACTAATCCATCGCCTAGCACCTTTGGCCTCTACACCAATCAATGGCACCAGCAACAATAAGATGACCCCAAACAAATAAGCCCAGGGAGCCACTTTATGCAATAGCCCCATATTAATTTGTGCTATAAAAAAACAACCGACATAAGCAATAAAGAAGAAAACAACTTGTCGCTTAATGGTTAGCATGGATTCTTCGCTACCGCTGTACAAAACACCCAAACCCAAAACCGTAATAATTAATAATATGCTAAAAAGGGGAACATCAATATGCCAACGCTGGGCAAAAGATTGTTGTTTTTGTAAGGGAGAGTTCGATAATCTCATGGTTTTTTCTCTACGCCAATCTCGGATTTAACTAAGGTATCGCC
>CBDUPS010000394.1:0-2156 GCA_965369155.1 uncultured Spongiibacteraceae bacterium | reverse complement strand
AGTTGATCTTGGTTCATAAATAAATGGACTTTTAGTGGTTGGGTTGAGGCGTTAGGCCAATGGGCTTTGTATTGCGGCTTGTAAACTCAATTATAGACTGCTGAGTTAATAGTTTCTGCTTTTTTCGCTGTTAACCTTACGTTGTTACTGGCGTGATGCCTGCTGCTTCTTTATTATGGTGCTCTTCACTTTTTGGTAACGGTAAAATTTCTTATGCTTGCCTCGTATTTAAAGAAAATTCTTGCAGCTCGAGTTTATGATGTGGCGATTGAGACGCCATTACATGAAGCCCCTTTGTTGTCGGAGCGCTTTAATAATACTATTTATTTAAAGCGAGAGGATTTACAGCCGGTATTTTCATTTAAGCTGCGCGGTGCTTACAACAAAATGGCAAGTTTCTCCCCCGAGCAGCTAAAAAAAGGAGTGATTGCCTCGTCAGCTGGCAATCATGCTCAAGGTTTGGCTTTATCGGCGCAAAAAATGGGTGTTAAAGCCATTATTGTGATGCCTAAAACCACGCCTTTAATAAAAGTTGAAGCAGTAAAACGCCGTGGGGCTAAGGTGGTTTTATTTGGTGATACCTACGATGAGGCATTTACTCACGCTAAACAAATGGCAGAAGAAAAAGATTTAACCTTTGTGCACCCTTACGATGATAAAGACGTTATTGCAGGCCAAGGCACTATTGGTATAGAAGTTTTGCAACAAGCCCCTGAGAATTTAGAGGCTATTTTTGTGCCTGTAGGTGGCGGTGGCTTAATTGCCGGTATTGCCGCTTATGTAAAAGCGGTAAAGCCTGAGGTAAAAATTATTGGTGTAGAGCCTGATGAAGCAGCGTGTTTGCAAGCGGCGTTAAAGGCAAATCGGCGGGTTAAGTTGCCACAGGTTGGTATTTTTGCTGATGGGGTGGCGGTAGCACAAATAGGTAAAGAGCCTTTTAAAGTGATTAAAGAAACCGTTGATGAGGTTATTACGGTATCGGTTGATGAAATTTGTGCCGCAGTAAAAGATATTTTTGATGACACCCGTTCTATTGCCGAGCCTGCTGGAGCCACAGCGTTGGCGGGTCTTAAAAAATATGTGGCGGCTAATAACATTACCGGTAAGCATTTGGTGGCTATAGAAAGTGGCGCCAATATCAATTTTGATCGGTTACGACATATTGCCGAACGAACCGAGATAGGTGAGCAACGCGAAGCGGTTTTAGCGGTAACTATTCCTGAAAAGCCCGGTAGCTTTAAAGCGTTCTGCAATGTGTTGGGTAAATATAATATTACCGAGTTTAACTACCGTTATTCGGATAACAACGAGGCACAAATTTTTGTTGGCGTACAAATTGCCTCCCGTAGTAATGAAAGAGGCATTTTGGTGGCTAACTTACGAGAGAAAGGCTACCCCGTATTAGACATGACCGATAACGAAGTGGCTAAGTTACACACAAGGCACATGGTGGGTGGCAGAGCGTATCCTAAAAATGAGAGAGTATTTCGCTTTGAGTTTCCTGAGCGCCCCGGTGCATTAATGAAGTTTTTAAATCACTTAGGTCAGCAATGGAATATCTCTTTATTCCATTACCGTAACCACGGAGCGGCTTATGGCCGTGTGTTAGTGGGTTTACAAATTCCAATCAATGAAAAAGCGGCATTTAATACCTTTGTAAAAGACTTAAATTACCGGTTTTTTGAAGAAACCGATAACCCAGCTTACTTGCAGTTTATGCGTTGATTGCTGATGGATAGTAAGCGCCTCTTTGTTTTAATTGCCGCGGCTATTGCTTATGGGGTTTGGCAACATGAGCCAGAGGTTGAATTAGGCCCTGGGGTGTCGGCACCTACTGCACCTATTCAAAAAAAAGCCCATTCTGAGCCCTTTGAGTTTGAAGGCTATACTATAAAACCACTGCAAAACTTTAGTTTGCAAGCTAAGGTACTTTCTCGCACCAATTACTTTACCGGTAAAGAGTCTGACTTATCACCCATGGATTTAGCTTTAGGTTGGGGGCGTATGTCGGATGAGTCTATTTTAAAAGATATAAAAATCACTCAGTCGAATCGCTGGTATTACTGGCGGGTCGACTCATTCCCTATTCCGCAAAAAGAGCTTGAAACCCACAGCGCCAATATGCACATGATACCCGCCAACGATGAGGTAAAAGC
>CBDUPS010000393.1:0-2161 GCA_965369155.1 uncultured Spongiibacteraceae bacterium | reverse complement strand
ATTGTATTTTGTTATACACATCGCATAAGCCATTTTTCAAATCAACCCCTAGGGCGTCTAACGTGGCTTTATGTTTTGCTAATACTTCTTGGTAAAACACAGAAACCACATGACCAAAAATAATAGGGTCTGAGACTTTCATCATGGTGGCTTTCATGTGCAGAGAAAATAAAACGCCCTGCTCTTTAGCACTGGCTATTTCTTGGGCTATAAATGTTTTTAATTCACCAACGCTAAACATTGAACCATCAACAATTTCCCCAGCCAAAACAGGTAATGATTGTTTTAGTACAACCACATCACCATTGTCTTTAACTAGTTCTATTTTTAGCTCATCTGCTTTTTCAAAGGTAACCGATTGCTCATTACCAAAAAAATCACCCTCGCTCATACTGGCGACATGAGATTTTGAGTCACGGGACCATGCACCCATTGAATGGGGATGGCTACGGGCAAACTTTTTAACTGAAGGTGGTGCACGTCTATCAGAGTTACCTTCTCTGAGTACAGGGTTAACAGCACTGCCCTTTACCTTGTCGTAACGGCTTTTTACCGAGTGGTCTTCATCGCTTTCTGGTTCATCGGGATAGCTAGGCAATGCATAACCTTGTTCTTGTAACTCTTTGATAACAGACTTTAATTGTGGAAGCGAGGCACTAATATTAGGTAGTTTAATAATATTGGCTTCTGGCAGCTTTGCTAACTCACCTAGCTCCGTAAGGGCATCCGGCATTTTTTGCTCATCTGTAAGGTACTCAGGGAATAAAGCAAGAACACGACCTGCTAGTGAAATATCTCTTGTTTCTACAAAAACCCCTGCCACGGCAGTAAACGCTTGAATAACGGGTAGTAATGAGTAAGTGGCTAAAGCAGGTGCTTCATCGGTTTCTGTGTAAATAATTTTAGGCTGTATAGTCATAATATCCTCTGGGTATTTGCAGTGCCTTATAAATAATGCCGCAACGTACAAATGATGTACTGATGCAAATCAATAATAAAAAGGTAATGCGCTGTTTTTTGCCGGCGAATTATAGCAATAAGCAGGCATTTCCGATACCTGATAAAATAACGAGTTATTGTGTCATTATTCTTTAACAAGTAACGCAAACAAAAATATGTCTACATTGATTCTTTTTAACAAGCCTTTTCGGGTGCTTAGTCAGTTCACTGAAAAAAATTCTCCTGAGGGTAGTAACGCTAAAGAAACCTTAAAGAATTATTTGGATGATGTGAAAGACTGCTACCCCGCAGGTCGTCTAGATTATGATTCGGAAGGTTTGCTGTTATTAACCAATGATGGTGTGTTGCAGCACCAAATTACGGATCCCTCCCATAAACTTCCAAAAGTTTACTTAGTTCAGGTTGAAGGTATTCCATCAGATGATGCCCTACAGCACCTCGCTCGTGGAGTTTTATTAAAAGATGGACTGACGAAGCCGGCGAAAGCCCGTAGAATAGCCCCTTTTTCACAGTGGTCGAGAAATCCGCCGATAAGACAAAGAAAAAACATTGCCGACAGTTGGATCGAGTTAACCATAACAGAGGGAAAGAATCGGCAAGTAAGACGCATGGTTGCCGCCGTTGGCCACCCTTGCTTACGATTGATTCGTAGTAAAATTGGTCGTTGGAGTTTAGACGATTTAGAGCCTGGGCAATGGCGAAAAATTACAGTGCATAGCCCTCGGCTTAAAAAAAATAGTTATCGTAGAAACAGCAGAACACAAAAATAAAGAACGAGTTACTTTATGAATGAAACTAATACAGCACCTTGGCGCCCCCATGTAACCGTAGCAACTATTGTAGAAAAAGACGGTAAGTTTTTATTAGTAGAAGAAATTTGTCATGGTAAGCGGGTGTTAAACCAACCTGCAGGTCATTTAGAGCCTAAAGAAACACTCATCGAAGCTGCCCATAGAGAAACCTTAGAAGAGACAGGCTGGGATGTAAAAATTGAAGGGGTTTGTGGGGTGTCTCTTTATCGCTCACCTAATAATGGGGTTACCTATGCACGAACCTTATTTTTTGCCTCCCCTATTGCAGAGGTTGAAGGTGCGCTATTAGATGACGATATTATAGCCCCTCACTGGCTCACCTTAGATGAGATACAACAAAAGCAAGACATGCTGCGTAGCCCATTAGTGCTTAAAAGTATTGATCATTA
>CBDUPS010000392.1:0-2170 GCA_965369155.1 uncultured Spongiibacteraceae bacterium | reverse complement strand
AAGGTTTCATACATTGATTCAACAAACTCAATATTGCCACTAGAAAGAGATGAGTGGCGCCAAAGATTTTGCATAGAGTCAGACATGTCATTACCTGTATTTATAGACCATAACAAAAAAGTGGCCACCTATTTAGGCAGCCACTTCATTATGGCATAACGCGATGCCTTTCTACATGATTTACCAAAAATAAACCAAAGAAAAACCTAGGTCGCTCTTTGCACCAACATATGCTTAATATGACCGATCGCTTTAGTTGGATTTAACCCTTTGGGACATACCGCAACACAGTTTTGAATACCATGACAACGGAACACACTAAACGGATCATCCAAACCATCAAGACGCTCATCAGTTGCGTTATCACGGCTATCAATTAAAAATCGATAGGCTTGTAATAAACCCGCCGGACCAATAAAGCGCTCTGGATTCCACCAAAATGATGGACAGTTAGTAGAGCAACAAGCACATAAAATACACTCATATAAACCGTCTAGTTTTGCTCTTTCTTCTGGCGACTGTAAGCGCTCAATAGCAGGCGCTGGCGTGTTGTTCATTAAATATGGCTTTATCTTTTCGTACTGCTGATAAAATAACGACATATCAATAACTAAATCACGAATAACCGGTAAACCTGGTAATGGTCGTAAAATTAATTTATTACCTTTTACCGTTTCAGATAAAGCAGTCACACAGGCCAAGCCGTTTCTGCCGTTCATATTCATACCATCAGAACCACAAACCCCTTCGCGGCACGAACGACGATAAGACAACGTAACATCTTGTTCTTTTAATATCTCTAATACATCTAACACCATTAAGTCTTTACCTTGGGTATCGACCTCATAATCTTGCATGTATGGTTCCTGATCAGTATCAGGGTTATAGCGGTAAACACTGACTTTTAACATAACTACCCCTCACAGATTTGGTTTAATAAACACGTGCTTTTGGTTCAAAAGGCGGAACTTGTTGTGGTGTTACATTAACCTTTCGTTTAGCAATACGCTTTTCCCCAGGGTAATACATGGAGTGATAGATATAATTAACATCATCTCTCTCTGGGAAGTCTTCGCGAGCATGAGCCCCACGGCTTTCTTTTCTATCTTCTGCAGCAATAGCAGTTGCCTCAGCCACTTCAAGTAAGTTCTGCAACTCAAGCGCTTCAATTCGAGCGGTATTAAAAGCCTGACTTTTATCTTTTACTTCAACATTTTCAATGCGTGGACGTAGTGCAGCAAGCTTCTTAATACCTTCTTGCATGAAATCGCCTTTACGGAAAACACCAAAGTGATTTTGCATAATATTTTGCAATTCTGCTTTTAATGTCGCTACATCTTCACCGCCGGTATTGCTATTAATTTTGTTTAACCGCGCCATGGCTTTATCAATATCAGAGGCCGTTGCTGCACGGTGCTCGATACCTTCACGAAGGCTTTTCTCAATAAACAAACCAGTAGAACGGCCAAAAACCACTAAATCAAGTAATGAGTTACCGCCTAAACGGTTAGCACCATGTACCGATACACAGGCCACTTCGCCACAAGCAAATAAGCCCTCTACCGCCACATCGTTACCTGATTCATCTTGAGTTAGTACTTGTCCATGAATGTTAGTCGGCAAACCACCCATCATATAATGGCAGGTAGGCACAACAGGAATAGGCTCTTTAACAGGGTCTACATGAGCGAAGGTTTGTGATAGCTCACAAATACCTGGTAGACGGCTGTGTAAAACTTCTTCACCTAAATGGTCTAGCTTTAAGTACACATGGTCGCCCTTAGGGCCGCAACCACGACCTTCTAGGATTTCTAGTACCATTGAACGGGCCACCACATCGCGGCTGGCTAAGTCTTTTACGTTAGGAGCATAACGCTCCATAAAGCGCTCACCATCTTTATTAATAAGATAGCCACCTTCTCCACGACACCCTTCGGTGACTAATACACCTGCGCCGTAAATACCAGTGGGGTGAAACTGCCACATTTCCATATCTTGAACAGGCAATCCTGCGCGTAACGCCATACCAACACCATCACCAGTGTTAATATGAGCATTAGTGGTTGATGCGTAAATACGTCCAGCACCACCTGTCGCTAATACGGTGGCTTTCGCCTGAATAAAAACCGTTTCACCGGTTTCCATACAAATTGCGATAACCCCAGTAACA
>CBDUPS010000391.1:0-2172 GCA_965369155.1 uncultured Spongiibacteraceae bacterium | reverse complement strand
ATCTTACATCATGGTTGTTAAGCTGTTTCACCTATTTAGAAATGGCTTTAAATAAACGCCTGTATGAGATGCATCGTTTTCAGCAACCATTTCAGGGGTTCCCTCAGCAATAATTTGCCCGCCACCGCTGCCACCTTCAGGGCCTAGATCAATAATCCAGTCTGCGGTTTTTATCACATCTAAATTATGCTCAATAATCACAATCGTATTACCGGCATCACGTAGCCTATGTAACACTATTAATAGTTGGTTGATATCGTGAAAATGTAAGCCAGTGGTGGGTTCATCAAGAATATACAATGTTTTGCCAGTGTCGAGCTTAGAGAGCTCTCTGGATAGCTTTACTCGCTGAGCCTCACCGCCTGACAAGGTTGTGGCGGCTTGTCCTAGTCGAATGTATGAGAGACCAACCTCGATTAATGTTTGCAATTTTCGCGCAACTGCTGGGATAGGATCAAAAAACTCTCTAGCATCTTCTACCGTTAAATCTAAAACTTGGTGAATATTTTTCCCCTTGTAAGTGACCTCTAATGTTTCACGGTTGTAGCGTTTGCCCTGACACACATCACAGGCAACAAAAATATCTGGGAGAAAATGCATTTCGACTTTGGTAACACCATCGCCTTGGCAGGCTTCACAGCGACCGCCCTTCACATTAAAGCTAAAGCGACCTATTTTATAACCTCTGGATCGTGCTTCTTGTGTATTGGCAAAGAGCTCGCGAATTGGGGTAAAAATACCTGTGTAAGTAGCTGGATTAGAGCGGGGGGTTCTACCGATAGGGCTTTGATCGATATTGATGCACTTATCAAGGAGCTCTACGCCATTAATAGACGAATAGTCTGCAGGAGTTAAGGTGGTAGCACCATTTAACTCGGTGGCAAGTATTGGGTAAAGAGTGTTGTTGATAAGGGTGGATTTACCCGAGCCAGACACACCTGTTACGCAAGTCATGAGACCTATGGGAATAGACGCGGTAACAGACTGTAAATTATTACCAGAGGCATCTTTTAATATGAGTCGTTTCTGATCATCTAGTGGCACTCTTGCCTCAGGCAGGGCAATAGATCGCTTACCTGATAGGTATTGGCCGGTAAGAGAGTCCTTGGCATTAAGGATGTCTTCTAATGAGCCGGCTGCAACGATTTCACCGCCATGAACGCCAGCACCTGGGCCAATGTCAATAAGATAGTCAGAGGCGCGGATTGCATCCTCATCGTGCTCAACCACAATAACAGTATTGCCTAAATCACGTAGGTGGTTTAGCGTTTTTAGTAAGCGGGTATTATCTCGTTGATGTAAACCAATGGAGGGCTCATCTAAAATATACATAACCCCAACAAGCCCAGCGCCAATTTGGCTGGCCAGACGAATCCGTTGTGCTTCACCGCCTGATAGGGTTTCAGCACTTCTCTCCAACGTGAGATAATTTAATCCAACATCAACTAAAAAGCGTAAGCGTTGCTCAAGTTCTTTTAAAATTTTCTCGGCAATTTTTCCCTGGCGGCCGGTTAATGTTAGCTGGCTAAAATAATCACAGGCATCACCAATAGGCATTTGGGTGATTTCAGGCAGTGTTTTTTCATCGACAAAAACATATCGAGCATCTTTGTTTAATCGAGAGCCATCACAGTCAGGGCAAGGCTGAACATTAAGGTATTTCGCTAAATCATCACGCACACTTTGTGACTCAGTTTCGTGATAGCGGCGTTTAAAGTTTGGAATTATTCCTTCAAAGGTGTGGCTACGGCTATAAACATTACCTTTGTCATTAATATAATTGAAATCAATAATTTCGCTGCCACTACCCTGCAAAATAATACGAGCCTGTGACTTTGATAATTCGTTAAAAGGCGTATCAACACTAAAACCGTAATGCTCAGCTAATGAGGAAAGCATATGAAAATAATAAATACTACGGCGATCCCAACCTCTAATAGCGCCTTGCGCTAAAGATAAGTTGTCATCTTGAATAATGCGTTTTTCATCAAAAAACTGATGTACACCTAAACCATCACAAGTAGGGCACGCGCCGGCAGGGTTGTTAAACGAGAATAACCTTGGCTCTAATTCTTTGATGCTATGGCCACAATAAATACAGGCATAGAGAGAGGAAAATAAAAACTCTTTTTTATCATCCATAGTTTGTGCGATAACAGAGCCTCCGGAAAG
>CBDUPS010000390.1:0-2172 GCA_965369155.1 uncultured Spongiibacteraceae bacterium | reverse complement strand
AATAAACACTTTGCTTTGCAGATAGAAAAAGAGGCAAAAAAACTACAATTTAATCCGGTACTACAAGAAAGTGCTGACTCAAACTCATTACCAAAAGATGTTGCCTTATTATTAAGAAAGTCAGACATTTTATTTGCTCATAAAGAGCTCGGTGTTTATAGCGCACAAAGCATCAGAACTATTTTATTAAGTGCTTACAGACAAAGAAAACCCGTATTTGGTTTAAGTGCTGCTTATACTAAAGCAGGAGTCCTCGCCACCACACATAGTGATACAACACAGCTCAGCCTTGCACTTACACAGCACATACAGCACTTTGCTAAAACAGCATCTTTACTAGCCCCTGGCTACTCTAAATTATTTAATGTTTACATTAATGCGCAGGTTGCAGCATCCCTTGGCGTTATCATCAAAGATAAAGACGCCATAAAACAAGAAGTTATTCAAGCTGAGACATCACAATGAAGTATGGCATTAAAACCCAGACCTTATTACTTGGTATTATCCCTTCATTATTAATGTTTGTTATTTTATTTGGGTTTTTCTTAAATGCCCGCTTAGAACAAACACAAATAACAGCTAATGAAAAAGGACAATTATTAGCAAAGTATATTGCCCTTGCCAGCGAATTTGACATGCTAATTGGAGATATTGACAAACTAGAAGAAATTTCTAACCGCTACATTACTGATGAAGAGCTTTCATTTATAGAAATTCGTAATGCGTCCGGCAGGGTTTTAGTTCATGTTCGCAATACAAGCCATCCGAATGTATCTAATTTAATTACAGCAACAGCAAAAATAATCCAGCCACAAAGTCATATTCCAGCAGAACCCTTTTCTGGTGAAGATGCGATAGAAAAAGAAAAGAAAATACTCGGCCAAGTATTTATTGGCATGAATACCAATAAAACTATTGAAAAACAAAAAACCATCATCACCAATAGTGTACTGTTGGCTTTATTTGCCCTGTTAGCTTCTATTATATTTGCTTGGCTTATTGGTACTCGAATAAGCCAACCGCTTATTGCTCTCACTCATTTAGTCGCTAAACTAAAACAAGGAAAAATTCATAGTCGATCTCCGGAGAAATCCCCCGGGCAAATTGGTGAGCTAGAAAAAGGGATAAACACCCTAGCAAACAATATTCTTAATCATGAAAAAAACCAAAAAATATATATTAATGATTTAGAAAAGTCTAAAAAAATGGCCGAAAAAGCGAGCCTTGCTAAGAGTGAATTTTTAGCCACCATGAGCCACGAACTACGAACACCTATGAATGGTGCTCTTGGTATGCTGGAGCTTTTACAGCACACACCTCTCAACGATCAACAAAAGCACTATACAAAAATAGCATCGGAATCAACACAACATTTACTTACTGTGGTTAATGATATTTTAGACTTCTCTAGATTAGAGCAAGGCAAATTAACACTAGAGTACCATTACTTTTTATTAAGCGATGTTGTTAAGCAATGTGTCGAATCCTTTATTTTTGAAACACAACATAAAGAACTTAACTTAGTAACTAATATTGATCCCAAATTACAAGATATCCAAATCAATCAAGATGAAGCACGTATAAAACAGATTCTTATTAATCTGTTAGGCAATGCCGTAAAGTTTACATCCTATGGAGGTATCACACTCTCAGTAAGCATTGAACGTTTTCATGAGAGCACTGCTGATATAAAAATAACAATCGCCGATACTGGAATTGGTATCCCAGAAAAACAAATTAGCACTATTTTTGAAGCATTCAAACAAGCAGATAGCTCAAAAGAACGGAACTTTGAAGGCTCCGGCTTAGGTCTTGCCATTGTCAAAAATCTTTGTGATGCAATGGGTGCCAATATTATTGTAGAGAGCCTGCCAAGCAAAGGATCAACATTTACCATAACCCTAAACTCAGCTTATAGAAAAAGAACAGATATTATAACTAATGATCAAAAAATTGAGCCTTTGTTGCATGGTAGCGTTCTGGTTGTTGAGGATAATTTAGTAAACCAAATGGTTGTGGTAGGTATGCTAAAAAAAATAGGCCTTACCGTATCTGCCGTTAACGGAGGGCTAGAATCTTTAGACTTCTTACAGAATAATACAGCTCCTGATATTATTCTTATGGATTGGCAAATGCCTGACATGACCGGCGAAGCGGTTACCCGTTATTTCC
>CBDUPS010000389.1:0-2186 GCA_965369155.1 uncultured Spongiibacteraceae bacterium | reverse complement strand
ATCCAAGCACCGCCTAATTTAAGCCCTGGAGTATTACCGCAATTAGTAAAAGCAGGCTTAGATGATTGGGGTGGTATCTCTCCGGTAACCCCAGATTTTGTCAACCCAGAGGCGCCATGGCCCCATATCGACAAACTCGCCGAAGAAACATTGTTAGCAGGTAAAACATTACAAGAGCGCTTAACGATTTACCCAGAATTTGCGATTGCCCCTAATAAATGGCTAGACCCAGCCATGCAAACCAGTGTTTTACAGATGATTGATGCCGAAGGGTATCCACGTACTGATAACTGGCAACCGGGCTCAAAAGAATCTGTTCCGGGCTCTGTAACACAGTGGCTTAGCAAAGCATACCCAGAAACAAGTATTAGAAAAAGCACCCAACAAACCATAAAAAAAATACGCAGCGGGGCGATGCCGACAGAGAATGAAGTGTCGGATTTATTTAAAGCCCGTGGTCCAGAGTTAGGTTATCTCTTTCAAACAGCCCATCAGTTGCGTTGTGAACATGCCGATAAAAAAACCACCTATGTGGTTAATCGTAATATTAATTACACCAATATTTGTTATTTTAAATGCCAGTTTTGTGCTTTCTCTAAAGGTAAGTTAAGTGAAAACCTACGGGGTAAGCCTTACGACTTAGGTTACGAAGAAATTACTCGCAGGGTAAAAGAAGCGTGGGATAGAGGTGCAACGGAGGTTTGCTTACAAGGGGGTATTCACCCGGAGTATACCGGTAAAACCTACTTAGCTATTTTAGATACCATAAAAAAAGCCGCCCCTGATATTCATATTCATGCTTTCTCGCCCTTAGAGGTTTGGCAGGGAGCACAAACTGTAGGGTTAAACTTAAAAGACTATTTAACACAATTAAAATTACAGGGTTTAAGTACGCTGCCTGGGACCGCCGCTGAAATTTTAGATGATGACGTTCGTGCGACTTTATGCCCGGATAAAATTAATACAGCCCAATGGTTTGAGGTAATGGAGACGGCCCATTCATTAGGCATACGAACCACAGCCACCATTATGTATGGCCATATTGAACAACCTATTCATTGGGCGCGACATTTATTGCGTATTCGGCAGTTACAAGAAAAAACAGGGGGCTTTACTGAGTTTGTGCCACTACCTTTTGTTGCGCAAGAATCCCCTATCTATTTAAAAGGGCGCGCTAGAAAAGGCCCAACCTTTAGAGAAGCCTTGCTTATGCACGCTATTGCCCGTTTAGTGCTGTATCCGGGGATAAAAAACATTCAAGCTTCGTGGGTAAAAATGGGAGACGATGGTGTAAAAGCTTGCTTACAGGCAGGGGTTAATGATTTAGGGGGAACCTTAATGAATGAGTCGATAACCCGGGCAGCGGGTGCATTGCATGGCCAAGAACGAACACCCAAAATCATGGAGCAATGGATAGGGCAAATGGGTGGTGAAGCATTACAACGCACTACCTTGTACGGAAAAGTTAGCGAAGATAGACGACAAGTCTCGTATAATGCCCAAGAGTTAACCGATATTATTAATACCCCAGCGAGTAAGTATGAACGGGCGAAAAATATTGCGCCGGTAGACTCGCTAACCATAATTCACCATTAAAAATAAGAGACTGTGATGAGACACAAAATATTATTAAGCACCTTTTGTATGCTGTTTTTTTTAGCAAGCTGTGAGTCTATGTATTTTGCCAGTATGGAAAAAATAGGTGTGCACAAACGAGATATTTTGGTCGATCGCATTGAAGATACACAAAAAACGCAAAAAAAAGGGCAGGAACAATTTAAAACGGCCTTAGAGCAGTTTAAAGCCGTGGTGAATTTTGATGGTGGCGATTTAGAGGCCATGTATAACGATTTAAACAGTGAGTATGAAGACAGTAAAAAGGCGGCTGATAATATTAGTGAGCATATTGCTAAGGTTGATAGCGTCGCACAGGCATTATTTGATGAATGGCAAGAGGAACTTAATCTGTATAGTAGTGCGTCTTTGCGCCGTTCGAGCGAGAGGCAATTAGACAGTACACGACAAGAATACAAAAAACTCTTTACCTCAATGCAGCGGGCAGAAAGCTCCTTAGAACCGGTTTTAAGTGTATTGCATGACCAAGTACTCTTTTTAAAACATAACTTAAACGCGGGTGCTATTGCATCACTAAAGGGCGAGTTAAAAGGTATCGATTCTGATGTCAG
>CBDUPS010000388.1:0-2192 GCA_965369155.1 uncultured Spongiibacteraceae bacterium | reverse complement strand
CTTAGTTGGTGCATTACGCAGATGCACTGGCACCTCATAGGCTGGCGTATTTTGCACTAGCGCTTTTGCCGCGTTGTACGCTTTATATACCGCATTACTTTTAGGGGCACAGGATAAATAAATAACCGCTTGTGCTACAGCTAACTCCCCTTCTGGGCTGCCAAGCCGCTCTTGTACGTTCCATGCGTTTAATGCAATTTCTAAGGCTCTTGGGTCAGCATTGCCAATATCTTCACTAGCCGCTCGTACAACACGCCTGGCAACATACAAAGGGTCACAGCCCCCATCAATCATGCGACAAAACCAATACAACGCCCCATCAGGATTACTGCCTCTAATGGATTTATGCAAAGCCGAAATTTGCTCGTAAAATGAATCGCCATGCTTATCAAAGCGTCTTACAGAGCCACTTAATAATTCTTTGATAACACTCTGATCAATCAGTGTTACACCATCTTTTTCAATGCCTAAGTCTGAGGCTATTTCTAAATAGTTAAGTGCTTGACGGGCATCGCCATCAACAGCAACGGCGAGTTGTTGCATCACACCTTCTGCAAACTGAATATTTTTATTTTTTAAAATATCATCGGTTTGTAGCGCATGGGTAATCACTTGCAACACGTCATCATTCGTTAAGCTTTTTAAACGATAAACCCGCACTCTGGATAACAAAGCGTTGTTTAATTCAAATGAGGGGTTTTCGGTAGTGGCACCAATAAAAATTACCGTGCCATCTTCTATATGCGGTAAAAAAGCATCTTGTTGTGACTTGTTAAACCGATGTACTTCATCAACAAACAGAATCGTTTTACTGCCGGTGAGCGCGGCCTCTTGTTTGGCCTGGGCAATAGATTCTCGAATGTCTTTCACCCCAGATAACACCGCAGAAATAGAAATAAAGTGCCCATTACAAGCACTGGCAAATAAATGCGCTAATGTGGTTTTCCCCACCCCCGGCGGACCCCATAAAATCATTGAGTGGAGATTGCCTCGACTTAACGACTCAAACAAAGGTTTGCCTTTGCTTAAAAGATGAGACTGCCCGGCTAGTTCTGCAAGTGTTTGGGGTCGTACTCTTGCTGCTAGTGGTTGGTAAGGATTCATAGAGTCACTCAAAATTGTTGAATAACATCAATTCCTTCAGGGGCAACAAAGGTAAAAACATCGATAGGTATATCGGTATTTTTTATGACATCAGAAAAATGAATAGTCGTGGTTTGCCCTAAACGATCAACAATAGATAATGTTTTAGGATTATGATTATCGTCAAGAGTCAGTGTTAAGGATTCAAATAATGAATCATCCTTTTTAGGGGTCAGTTGCCACTGCTGGTGATCTTGGTCTGTTATATTCCAGTTTTTTTGTATTTCGTCTTCGGTGCCTGAAAAAAGTAATGCGGGGATTTGTTCAAGCTCTGGATTAAAGCCACTGATAATAACTTGCTCTAAATCTGGATCAAAACGCCATAATGTTGTGCCATCAGTCACAATCAGTTGCTGAAAAGGCTCATTGGCCTGCCAGCGTAATTGGTGAGGTGAACGAACTTTTATAATGCCTTTATCGGTTTGAACTACCCGATTGTTGTTATCAGTCACCGTTTGTTCAAAGGCCGCTGAAAGGGTTTGTGTTTGCTGCAATATACTCAGTAATGCGTTGTCTTCTGCCCACACCATTGAGCTAACACTGCTGAATAAACATAAAATAATTAACCTAAATGGTTTCATGTTAAAAGTCCTGTTGTTCGGGAACTAATACATCACGGGAGCCATTAGAGCCCATTTCACTAACAACACCAGCCGCTTCCATGGCTTCAATTAATCGTGCCGCACGGTTGTAGCCTATGCGCAACTTTCGTTGTACTGAGGATATTGAAGCTTTTCGACTTTGTAATACTAATTGCACTGCCTCATCATAAAGGGCATCTGAGTCAGGATCGTCTTCAGCGCCTTCTGCAGGGGCTAAGCCGGGAACCCCAGCTCCTGCGGAATCATCGGTAATGCCATCGATAAACTTAGGCTCACCACGTTTTTTCCAATCCTCTACAACACGAATCACTTCTTCATCTGCAACAAACGCACCATGCACTCGTTCGGTAACACTGCTGCCTGGAGGTAAGTAAAGCATATCTCCCATACCAAGTAACTGTTCTGCACCGCCTTGATCAAGAATGGTGCGGGAATCAATGCGAGAGG
>CBDUPS010000387.1:0-2206 GCA_965369155.1 uncultured Spongiibacteraceae bacterium | reverse complement strand
TTAGTGATGGCGGGCAATTTGTTGATGGAGACGGTTCAACATTCTGGGGCAGTATTGCTTCCCGTAGACAGTGAACATAATGCGATTTTTCAATGTTTACCGGTAGGCTACAACAAAGAACAACATGAGAGACAAATTAAAAAGATACTCTTAACCGGTTCTGGTGGCCCATTTCGTACACGCCCCTTAGAAAGTTTTGCAACGGTTACCCCAGCTGAGGCTTGTAATCACCCTAATTGGGATATGGGGCAGAAAATTTCAGTGGATTCAGCCACCATGATGAATAAAGCGCTGGAGTTTATCGAGGCTTGCTGGCTGTTTAATGTTAGCGCAGCACAAATTGAGATAGTGATTCATCCAGAGAGCATTATTCACTCAATGGTAGAATATGTTGATGGCTCTATTTTGGCTCACATGGGTTTGCCTGATATGAGAACACCAATTACCCATGCCTTAGCGTGGCCTGAGCGTATGTGCTCTGGTGTGGAATCATTAGATATGACACAACTTTCAGGGCTACACTTTGAGTCTCCTGATTTGCTACGTTTCCCTGTTTTATCCTTGGCCAAGCAAGCTATGGAAAAAAAGGGGGGGTATGCCATTGCGCTTAATGCGGCTAACGAAGAAGCTGTGAGTGCCTTTTTACAGGGCGAGGTGCGTTTTACGGATATCCAAAAAATCGTAGCACATACATTCTCTGCCAAGGTATGGCCTGAACCAAAAACCTTATCAGATGTCTTATTACAAGATAAAAAAGCCAGACTAGAAAGCCAGCATTATATAGATTCTCTTAAAGATAATAATAAAGTGGTTACATTGTGATATTAGGCATTTTAGAAAACATCGTCGTTATGGTGGTAACACTGGGTGTGTTAATCACGTTTCATGAATGGGGACACTTTCAGGTAGCCCGTTGGTGTGGTGTTGGGGTATTACGTTTTTCAGTGGGTTTTGGCCCTAGTTTATTACGTTGGACAGACAAACGAGGTACCGAGTTTGTGTTAGCGGCAATCCCTTTGGGCGGCTATGTAAAAATGATTGATGAGCGAGAGGCTGCGGTACCCCATAGCGACTTATCAAAAGCCTTTAACCGCCAACCGGTGTCTAAACGGATTGCTATTGTTGCCGCAGGCCCTATTGCTAACTTTGTATTAGCCACCGTTGTGTTTTGGGGGATTTTGCAGGGTGGCGTTACTCAGTTAGTACCTATTATTGGTCATGTTGAGACAGGCTCATTAGCAGCAAAAGCAGGCTTAGAAAAGGGCCAAGAGATTGTTGCCATTGATGGTAAACAAACAGAATCTTGGTCTGATGTACAAATGACGTTGGTTAATCGTTTAGGGGAAAGTGGCGCCTTAGAGGTTAGTGTTAAGTATCCAGACTCTGATTTAGTTTATGGCTCTACCGTATGGCTTGAGCAGTGGTTAAAAGGTGCGCAAGACCCCGATCCGCTAAGAGGTTTGGGTATTAGCGTTTGGCAGCCAGAAATAAAACCAATCTTACAAGAAGTATTAGAAGATTCACCGGCCGAAAAAGCAGGCTTAAGAGCAGGGGATGAAATCACCGCATTAGATGGGCAAGCTATTGATAGTTGGGAAGAGTTGGTTGAGTTTGTTCAAAATAAGCCCGGTGCATCTATCTTATTAAGCTACTCTCGGGATAGTATTCAACATGACGTACAGCTAACCGCAGCTACGGCAACTAATAAAAAGGGTGAGGCAGTAGGGCGTATCGGTGTATCACCGGTTATCCCGGTTATACCAGAGGATAAGTTGCGAACGCTAAATTACGGAATATTTACAGCGTGGCTACCAGCGCTTAAAGAAACGGCTCGTTTGTCGGGCTATACACTGATTTCTATACAAAAAGTGCTTACTGGCGAAATATCAACGAAAAACTTGAGTGGTCCTATAACGATTGCTAAAGTGGCGACCTCGCAAGCTGAGAATGGCTTATTAAGTTGGTTAAATTTCTTAGCCTTTTTGAGTATTTCTTTAGGGGTTATCAATTTATTACCCATTCCTGTTTTAGATGGTGGGCATTTATTGTTTTATATTGTTGAAGGGATTATAAGACGGCCTGTTTCAGAAGCCGTTCAGGCTGTAGGGATGAAAGTAGGTTTGGTTTTGGTAGTTAGCATGATGATGCTAGCAATTTATTATGATGTTTTACGCTTGGTAAAATAAACTTAGGCTTTATTGAATGA
>CBDUPS010000386.1:0-2207 GCA_965369155.1 uncultured Spongiibacteraceae bacterium | reverse complement strand
TGCTCCTTTATTTGGCTTAGGGTTAATTCATGCACCGTTGCGTCGTCGTCTTATGACCGTGGTTATTATGGTGATGGTGATTACGCTGGTAGTTTTAGTGCGGAGTATTGCCCAGCCGTGGCGCGGTATTATTGATGCAGGGGTAGTGACCGGACTTGTTTACGGCATTATTTCTCTTATTTATTTTGTCGTAAGAGCATTTATGGGGAAGGCGTTGAGCCATAGTCCCGAACTTGCGGAAGAGTAAATTGTGAGGGTTAATGGCAGCCCGATAAAAACCCAGCTAACTCGTTTTGTTGCTTTTTAGCATCGTTATAGCCTAGCTCAATGAGCTCTTTAAAGTAGGCCTGCTCAAATAATAAATAGCTGCCAATATTTACGCCCCCTTCGTTACGCGCGTTTCCGGTAACCCATAAAAAAGATTTTAAAGAAAAGGGTAGGTCGCGCAAATGTTTCTCGGCAATATCATCGATAGACTGAGATGGCGAAACCACAATAAATTCCACAGGCTTTAAGGTAAATCCTGGGTCAGATTGCACCTCTTGGGGGACATAGCGTATGAGCTTATTGACCCGGTTGAGTAGCTCAATATCACTTTCTAAATTATCAATAAATGCACTGTTAAGCATGTGTCCAATAACCTGCCCAACACGAGGTGGGTGTCCTGCGGGGGTTGGCAGGTGTTTACTATTTCTAGGATTGTTAGCCGAAATAACCAGAATCCGCTCCGCGCCCAAATGTAGGGCGGGACTTAACGGTGCTATTTGTCGCAATGCACCATCACCAAAATAATCCCGACCAATACGTTCAGGTGGAAATAAGGTAGGGATAGCAGAAGAGGCCATTAAGTGCTCAAGCCGTAAGGGCGAAGGGATACCAGCTCGTTTCCAACGTTGCCATGAAGTATGCTCAGGGCCCCCTTGAAAAAAATTAGCAGATTGTCCCAAACTGTAGTTCATGGCAGAAATACAGAGGGCGTTAAGTTCATTGGTAGAAATAGCCGCTGAGATTTTCTCAAAGTCGATATTGTCGGCTAAAAACTTCCTTAAGGGTGTGTTATCTAATAGACCAATAGGGCGTGTATTGGCATAACCGGCACTCAAAAAGCTTAAAAGAAGCCGTAGATAGTGTGTGGAGACACCGCCAAAGTCGGTACGAAAAATACAACGAGATTCGAGCTTTTTCCATAAGGCGGTGAGTGATTCTGAGCCTTTTTGTAAGTGCCCACCTTGGGCCGCTAAGCCTGCGGCATTGATGGCTCCTGCCGATGTGCCACATAAAATATCAAAGGGTTTACAATTACGTTCCGCTATTTCGGCAAGGGCGTTGAGTACGCCAACTTGATAGGCTGCTCTTGCGCCACCACCAGAAAGCACTAAAGCTGATTGTGGGTGAGAAGGGTTTTCTGAAGAGTTAGCCATAAAAAAGAATCAGCACAGTAATGTAGTGGTTAAAACAGTAATTGTTAAAACATAATACGTCTTATGCTGTTCTTTCTTTTGATAAATGTCAAAACACTTGGCAGATAAACGAGAGTTTTTTATAAAAACCGCCCAGATAAGAAAGAGTCTTTAATACTTGGGCGGTGATGGGAGAGGCTTACCTGCTTTTAGCAATAATCTCGTTAGCATACCATTGCATAACCGCTATTTTTTCATCGTAGGGTTTTTCAGGCTCATTCTCATAAGAGTTACGAAAACCAACGATACACTCAGTAACACCGAGTTCCTCTAACTTTTGAATACCCTCTAAGCTATAAGCGTCCCCAGTGATGGCATGAATCTGGAATGGCTGATCTGCAGTGCCATACTCTTCGCGGTATTGATTGATTTTTTCAATAAGTGGTTTAAGTGATGCGTAATCGCCGCCGGCATGAATCCAGCCATCTCCAATTCGGGCGGCTCGTTTAAGGGCTGCATCAGAATGCCCACCAATAAGAATAGGTACTTGCTCGGTGGGGACAGGGCATATTTTACAGCTATCAATTTGGTAAAACTCGCTGTCGTAAGCAAAATACTCGCCCGTCATAAGGCCTCGAATAATTTCGATCATTTGATCCATACGCTTACCGCGGCCTTCCCAGCGTTCACCGCAAATTTGAAAATCTTCAATCCAAGGGCTTAATCCTACCCCTAAAACGAGACGGTTATTATTAAGCACGGCGATGGTGGATAATTGTTTTGCTAATAAAACAGGGTGGCGAATAG
>CBDUPS010000385.1:0-2212 GCA_965369155.1 uncultured Spongiibacteraceae bacterium | reverse complement strand
AGGGTAGCCAATCGGTAGAAGGTACCCGTATTCATGCAGATGTGATTGCCTGTGCAGTAAAAGCCGGTAAAGCCTGTATCCATATATTGTTTGTGCGCGATGGGCGCATTATTGGTAGCCGATCTTACTTTGTGCGTTTTAACTTAGAAGAAACCATGGCAGAGATTTTAAGCTCGTTTATCGCGCAGCATTACCTTACCAGCACTACCGACACCATCCCTAAAGAAATTATTACCTCTATTGAAGCAAGTGACGCCAAAAGTATTGAGGCCGCATTAACCATAAAAACCGGTAGAGGGGTAAGGCTTGCCTCGCTGGTAAAAGCCGATAGAAACCGTTGGCTAAAATTAGCGCAATCAACCGCCGAGCAAAACTTAGCCTCACATCTTAATAATCACATGCAGATAACCGAGCGTTATCAAGCATTGCAAGACGCACTACAACTACCTGAAATTCCAGAGCGTATGGAGTGCTTTGATATTAGCCACAGCAGTGGAGAGTTAGCCGTAGCCTCCTGCGTGGTATTTAATAGCAATGGGCCGGTTACCAGTGATTACCGCCGTTTTAATATAGAAGGTATTACCCCAGGAGATGATTACGCCGCTATCGAACAGGCAGTTCGTAGGCGTTACACTCGGCTTAAAAAAGGTGAAGGTAAGCTGCCGGATATTCTTTTTATAGACGGCGGTAAAGGCCAAGTAAACAAAGCCAAAGCGGTGCTTGAAGAATTACAAGTAACCGGAGTGACATTATTAGGGGTGGCAAAAGGCTCTGATCGAAAAGCAGGGCAAGAGCGTATTATTTTTGGCGATACCCTAAACGAAATCATGCTAAGCAATGACAGCATTGCTTTACATCTTATTCAGCATATTCGCGATGAGGCTCATCGTTTTGCCGTATCAGGCCATACAGCCCGCCGCGGTAAACAGCGCATAAAGTCAGAGCTCGACACCATCGACGGTATTGGCGCTAAACGTAAAAAAGCCTTACTGCAACACTTTGGGGGTTTACAGGGAATAAAGCAGGCCAGCCGAGAAGACTTACAAAAAGCCCAAGGTATTAGCCCAGCGCTTGCCGATACTATCTATCAGTTTTTTCATGGAGAATAACCCTTAAGCTAGTAGCGCTTCTATAGCTCATAGGGTAAAGTATTTTCCCCATGAATATACCGAATATAATAACCCTTGCACGCATTGCACTTATCCCCGTTTTAGTGTTTTTTTTCTACTTGCCGGGGCAGTGGAGCTACACCGTTTGTGCGGCAATTTTTGCCGTAGCCAGTGCCACCGATTGGCTTGATGGCTACCTTGCTCGCAAGCTTAATCAATCAACCCCCTTTGGTGCTTTTTTAGATCCCGTTGCCGATAAGTTGATGGTGTCTACCGCTTTAGTGCTATTGGTAAGCTACCACCCTCATTATTTATATGTGATTCCTGCTGCCATTATTATTGGCCGCGAAATAGTGGTATCGGCCCTTAGAGAATGGATGGCCGAACTGGGGCAAAGAACCCGCGTGTCGGTATCGATGGTGGGCAAGGTAAAAACAGCACTACAAATGGTGGCCATTACCGTTTTACTGTTTGTAGGCAAAGGTGTTGATATTTTTGGATTAGAGCTACTAGGCTTTGTGCTTTTTTACATCGCCACAGGGCTTACTTTGTACTCCATGTTTTTGTATTTACAAGCCGCTTGGCCCGAATTATGGCCGGCAGATAAAAAACCTGCAGAAAAAACGCAGAATAACAACGAATAAGCGTCATCGCGTCTTGACATAAAAGCACCAGCCACTAGAATAGTGCCTCCTTTAATCGGGGTGTTTGGTAGCAATAAGTGGCAGTAGTAAAAAGCTTATATCAAACAGCAGTATGTTTGCGGGAATAGCTCAGTTGGTAGAGCGCAACCTTGCCAAGGTTGAGGTCGCCGGTTCGAACCCGGTTTCCCGCTCCAAATTTTACGGATGGTAAAGCCATCAGCGTAACAAAAGAGGTGTGGTGCAATAGTTGTAACTTAACAGCCACAGCAGGCCGTTAACAACTACCAGCCTTAGACTGTAAGGCGCGATAGCAAAGCGGTTATGCACTGGATTGCAAATCCACGTAGCCCGGTTCGACTCCGGGTCGCGCCTCCATTTTCTCACAAGAGAAAATGAGCCCCCCAAAGCCCGGGTGGCGAAATTGGTAGACGCAAGGGACTTAAAATCCCTCGGTGGCAA
>CBDUPS010000384.1:0-2213 GCA_965369155.1 uncultured Spongiibacteraceae bacterium | reverse complement strand
GCTTATCCATCGTATAGGTATTCACTTTTGTTTCTTCGTAGAGAGTTGGTTTAACAGACCACTCCCCACCAGAAACAAGAGTGCTATCTGTCTGCGTAACCCCGTGAGCATCAGTTACCGTAACGGTAACCGTTTGGCCATCTTCTACGCCCATTACCGTGCCTGAAATAACAGTCTCCAGTACTTCAGACCCATTAATGAGATTATCGGTGGCTATCGGTGCATTAATACTAATAGAGGCATTCGTATCAACGGTGATAACAAGGGTGTCTGTACCCGTATTACCTAACTCATCGGTACTGGTAACAATAATGGTGTGTGTATTATCTGTAAGCGTTTCGGTAATATCAAAGCTCCAGCTTCCATCGCCATTGACCACGGTAGAGCCCGATAAAGCACCGTCAATACTACTGGCAAAAGTGAGCATTGTTCCTGCTTCTGCAGAGCCAATAACCCCTTGTAATGTAGGTGAAGTAACCCATGTAATGTCATCGGTATTGCTATCTCCTGTGTCACTAGTGCTCGCTAAATCAGTCCCAGCTATTGCAGGAGGTGCTGTATCTAACAGTAAAGTGTCTGCACCTATGCGATCAATTTGTGCTGTGGCTATATTTCCTACTGCATCTTCTACCGACACATCTACTTGTAACAACCCATCCTCTAAACTTGAGAAATCAATCCCCGACTTCACTTTTGTACCGTCAGATAAATAACGCTGTTGATAAATATCATCGTGGTTCTTCTCCCATGTCACCACCCAACCTCCATCAGTTAAACCTGTAGGTGATGATTGTCTTGTATTTCCTCCTCCAGAAATAACCCGTGTTTCAGCACCAATAGCCTCACCAAACGCATCGTAACGCTGCTGATAAATTTCAAAGCCATAACCCTCTTGATTTGTGCTCCATGTTACTAGCCAGCCACCATCCGCTAAAGCAGTTGTTGAAGGCGCGGTTTGTGAACCCGATATAGATGTATTGACTTGAGTTTCCGAGCCTACCACTTCTCCTGTAGCACTATAATGTTGCTGATAAACACCATCATAAGAACCGTCTTGACCCGAAGATACCCACACAACCAACCAGCCGCCATCCTCCAAAGCGGTAATCTCAGAGAAAGTTTGGGAGTGATCTGTATATGTATTAACTTGGGTTACAGCACCAACCTTAACCCCAGCAGCATTATAATGCTGTTGAAAAACACCAGTCCCAAACTCATCAGAAGAAGTCCAAGCCACCACCCAGCCACCATCAATCAATGCGGTTACCGATGGCTCATATTGCTCTAAACCTATATCTGTATAAACTAAAGCTTCAGCAACTAATGTTTCACCTCCAACCTTTACTCCATTCATCTCATAACGCTGCTGGTAGACAACCCCAACTGAACCATCTTGACCCGCTGAAGCCCACACAACTATCCAACCGCCATCCGCTAAGCCTGTGCTAGATGCAGAAAACTGTTCGTCCGTAGTATAAGTATTGACCTGACTCTCTAATCCTAAAGTTGCGCCTGTCACATCATACCGCTGTTGATAAATACCCCAGCTTGACCCATCTTGCTCTTCGGAGTGCCACGCCACCAACCAACCGCCATCAGCTAAAGCGGTTGTAGTGGGATGCTTTTGGCTTCCCGTAGTGTATGTATTAACCTGAGTTTCTACACCAATTGTCTCTCCCCTAGCATCATAACGCTGCTGATAAATCCCATAGCCAGAGCCATCTTGGCCAGAACTCCAAGTTACCACCCAGCCCCCATCATTTAAGCCAGTTGTTGAGGGATTCACTTTACTATGAGCCAATGTCGTATTCACTTGGGTTTCGATATAGTTAAACGGTAGAGGGTCTGTGCTCCATAGACCACCTAAAACCTCTACCGTCGTAGATGATGTGGCACCTTGCTCATCGGTAACCGTAATGGTCACTATTTGCCCGTCTTCTACATCCGTTGTGCCTGAAATTACCGTACCTTCTAATGCTTCGGCATGACTAATAATGCCGTCAACACCAATGGGCGTATCAATCATGATGGTTGCTGTCGTATCAATGGTGACATCTATCCCTACTGGATCAGCAACCGATGTCACGGCATTTGCATCGGTTGTTATCAGCTGAAGATTATAATTTCCATCCATTAGGTTAACTGTCGGCACTGTTGCAGATAAATCGACTTCCCAATCACCTGTTTCTGCATTAATCGTCCAACCTGCATTT
>CBDUPS010000383.1:0-2216 GCA_965369155.1 uncultured Spongiibacteraceae bacterium | reverse complement strand
AGATAAAGAGATAAAGAGATAAAGAGATAAAGAGATAAAGAGATAAAGAGATAAAGAGATAAAAAAAGCATTAAGTCAGCTACTTTTAAATTACTGCACTTGCTATGCCCACTCATAACAATTTTTTTGTTATTAAAACCCGACCCTTTAAATTTTTAAAGCTGATGTGGCGACAGAAACATGCCTCATAGTGCATAATTCATAAAAAAAATTAGGAAGCTCATAGTGAATGCAGGGATGAATAATCGTGATCGGGATCATCTATTATATTACCTAAGAGGGTTTGGTTGCCTCTGCATGGTTATCTCTCATAGTAGTTTGGCAGATAAAACAGACCTTATTAGTACGAGTATTGAGTTTATAGCGAGCTTAGCCTCTGTTTACTTTTTTGCGATGACAGGTGTTACTGCTCGCATACAATTAAAGTACTACCCCTTAAACCGAGTTTGCTTAAGCTATTTCGGCATATTTTTAATGGGCTTTTGCTACAGCGCGATTATACATCCAGACCTATATCGATTTATTACAGTTGAAGTTTTTCAAATCATTGCCATTGGTGGTATTTTTTGTGCGTGCTTATATAAATGGTTTAAACCAAGCGCCCTAATGTGCTTGGTTATTACATTTTCACTCATTTTAATTAATTGGGCACGGCTATACTTATTACCCGATTTTCATGGCGCAGGCATTCTTTTTGTACATGAAACTTACATTCCTCACCATGAACTAGTGCGCCGATCAGATAAAGTGCGTCCGGGGTTTCCGATCTTATCTTGGCTTTATATATTCCCCCTCGGGGTTTTGCTTTACGATGCTTCTAGGCGTACTAATGGCCTTATTGCCATTGGATTTTTTGCACTATTCATCTGTTTAGAAATGATGGGGATAAATACTGACTGGAGAAACAAATGGGAGATGACACCAGGATACACATTCATTTGTATTAGTGCTCTAGCCACCAGTTTATTTTTACTAAGATCGCTACCCAAACACCAACCGGGTAAAAATAACATTTTGACCTATTTTGGCCGATATTCTTTGAGATTTATGTATTTGCATATCTTTGGCATAGGAATCGTCTCTCTACTTAAATCCTATAATCAGTATTTAGCTTGGATTGCAGCTATCGCATTTACTTACTTGGTTATGAAAGCCTTTGATAAAATTCCCGAATGGAAAGTTATGCATAACGATAAAGCCTGGCTTGTTCTTTTGGCATTTTGCATAACCCTACCCCTGCTAATGCTTCTATCACCAGATTACACATCTTATGTAATGCTGGGCGAATATCTAGCTGCCCTCATTTACATCAAACACTCCCATTATTTAATGAGATTAACTAAATCGAGCGACAAAGCTTTTTTCTTAAATTTCAACCAATCAAAAAATAATAACTAAAAATAGACATCTAATATTGACCCACTCATGCCATTACTACCGAACCATTAGTCTGGAATTCCTAAACTCTGCCAGACACTTAACAGAATTAAAAGCAGTTGGTTTTATGACGGTTATTTAATTTTACGTGATGGTTACTACCCCAATACATGGCTACCCAATATTTTTGCCTCTGGTGTTTTATACATAGCAGCGGGATTATTATGGAGTTTGCTTTATGTTAAGAATAAAGGCGTTGTTTTCGCTTTTATGGAGGATGCCTGGCTGCAAGAAAAACCAGCTATAACACCATTTAAAGCTATTGTTCTCTACGCCCTACCCTTCTTTATATTTGCCACGGTTTGCCTTGGATCTTTTTTAATTTCATAGCCCCTAATGCTTAAAAAGCCATTAACCTACTCAACAATATGTAAGAACTCTTTTATTATTTCTTAACGATTCCTGTAGATAGCAAGACAATAAACTTATTGTGTTATTTTTTGACTAGTATCAATCTTTGCTACTATAGATTAGCCTATCCTTAAAATCTGAATAACAATTTAAAACGGAGTTCGTCCATGTCTCAGTGTCCATTTGCAAACATACTTGATCCCGATCTATTCGGCAGCGGCAACCACCACGCAACTCTGGCTGAAGTCCGTGAGAGCAGTGGCGGTCTGGCAAAAATTGAGGACCCAATAACCGGTGTTCCCTATTGGGCCGTAACCAAGCGCGCCTTAGCCGACAAAATTTGTAAAGAGCCTCTCACCTATTCTAGTGAGTTAAAAACCGCTCTCCCTAAAGAAATGTCAGAAGAAGAAATGGCAATGCAGCGGCTG
>CBDUPS010000382.1:0-2217 GCA_965369155.1 uncultured Spongiibacteraceae bacterium | reverse complement strand
TCATGCCTTTAGTAAGGCCGGTGGTAATTTAGGTACCGATGGTTCAGTGGCGTATCTTTTTAATCGTATTGGCTTGTTTTGTTTTTCGCAGACAACCGATGAAGAGCAATTGATGGAAATTGCTTTAGAGGCGGGTGCTGAAGATGTGCGAACCAATAGTGATGGCTCCTTTGATGTGATTACCGCATTTACTGATTTTTTTGAGGTAAAAAAAGCTATCGATACATCGGTGCTTAAGCCAGAGTCTGCTGAAATAACCATGGAGGCGACTATTAATGTTTCCCTTGAAAAAGAAGCGGCAGAAAAATTACTTAATTTAATTGATGCCTTAGAAGACTTAGATGATGTACAAAACGTATATTCTAATGCTGACTTTTCCGATGAGGTGATGGCGCAACTTAACGGAGAATAAGTTTTTACAGCCTAGTTTTGTTTTTTAGAAACCACATTCACATAATAATGGAGTGTGGTTTTTTGTTATAAGGTACTTTAGTTAATAAAGTGGGTGAGAATTATCGTTTAACTCTATCGAATAGCAGTGGCAATCGTTATGATAAAGTTTTACATAAGCGGGGAACGGGTGGCATGCGATGCCGTTAATTTTAGGAGTAGATCCAGGTTCACGTAAAACAGGTTTTGGCATTGTCCGTGTTGACGATAACCATCCGTCATTACCTGCAGAATATATAACCTGCGGCATTATTAAGCTGGCTCCTAATTTATCAATACCTGAACGCCTCAAACAAATTTTTATCGATTTGTCAGAACTGATTAATGAATATAACCCCTCTGAAATGGCTATTGAGCAGGTATTTATGTCTAAGAGTGCCGGTTCAGCATTAAAGTTGGGGCAGGCAAGAGGTGCTGCTATTGTAGCGGGAGCTACCAGTGGCATGGAAATAGCCGAATACTCAGCAAGGCAAATAAAGCAGTCAGTAGTGGGTACGGGTGCGGCTAAAAAAGAACAAGTACAACACATGGTAATGACCCTATTAAAGTTACCTGCAGCGCCCTCAGAAGATGCAGCTGATGCACTAGCTGCGGCACTTTGCCATGCTCATACGCGACGAACCACCCGTTTAACAGGGGTTACTTCAGTTAAACAGGGACGTTGGCGTTAACTATTAAAGGATACACATGATCGGTCGTATAAAAGGCACGTTATTAGAAAAGCAGCCCCCTGAACTATTAGTTGATGTGGCGGGGGTGGCCTATGAGATACAGGCATCAATGGGTGTGTTTTATCAGTTGCCAGCAGTAGGTGAAATAGTGCAGATAACCACCCATTTAATTGTGCGAGAAGATGCACAGATTTTGTATGGCTTCAGCTCTACCGAAGAGCGGCAATTGTTTCGTGATTTAATAAAGGTTAACGGTGTAGGGCCTAAGTTGGCTATTACTATATTATCCGGTATTGAAACCGTAGATTTTATAACCTGTATTATTGATGCAGATGTAAAACGCTTAACCACGTTACCGGGAGTGGGCAAACGCACAGCAGAGCGTTTAATACTTGAGTTAAAGCCGCGAATAAAAGATTGGCAACAGCGGTTACCTGTAAGTGGTGCAGCATTAGATAATACGCCGAAGGCAAGAGATGCCACCGAAGATGCAGAGCACGCCCTAATTGCTTTAGGATATAAACCGCAAGATGCGACCAAAGCCATTAACCAAGTGAAGCAGCAAGCCGATGACGTTGAGACATTAATACGCTTAGCATTACAGCTTATGGTGAAATAAAAATGATAGAACGAGAGCGATTAGTTGCGGCTGAAATAGAGAGTCCAAAGGAATCCTCCTTTGACAGAGCATTACGCCCTGAAAAATTGGTTGATTATGTAGGCCAACCGGAGGTGCGTAAGCAAATGGATATTTTTATATCCGCAGCCCGTAATCGTGATGAGCCTTTAGATCACACGTTAATTTTTGGCCCCCCAGGTTTAGGTAAAACAACCTTAGCGCATATTATTGCTAATGAAATGAACTCTGACTTAACCGTTACCTCAGGCCCTGCCTTAGAAAAGGCCGGAGACTTAGCGGCTATTTTAACTAACATACACCCTGGCGGTGTTTTATTTATTGATGAAATACACAGGCTTTCGCCGCAAATAGAAGAAGTGCTTTATCCTGCCATGGAAGACTTTAAGCTGGATATTATGATTGGTGAAGGCCCTGCGGCACGGTCGATTAAATTAGAGTTGCCTCCGTTTACCTTGG
>CBDUPS010000381.1:0-2217 GCA_965369155.1 uncultured Spongiibacteraceae bacterium | reverse complement strand
TCCCCTAATTCTCGTTTAATAATGAGCGCTAGACGTGACTGATTACTGTAGTCTACGGCATCGGTGGCACCGGCTTCCATAGCACGTGTGCCGTCTTCATCAGATAAGCCTGTAGAAGTAAGAATAACTGGGGTGTTAGGGCATGTTTGCACTAATGCGGCTATAGCGTTGTGGTCAGCAGTAATAATAAGGGCAGCATCATTCGCACTGATCTCATCAATGTTGTTTACCTGAACCACCGTGTGGTTTGGGTATAAATTATTGAGGGTCTCTTGATACCCATCATTTCCACCAAAGATGGTGATGTTATTTTTGTCTTGACTCATTTTAATGCCCAATAAAAACAATTACTTATATATGGTATGCACGACTTTTGTGCGCAATATTTATTATTATATGCGAACCTTCAGTATAGCTCGTTAGACGACTAGTGTACCTGTGGAACTCATTAAGGAGAAGTATTTCACTTATTTTCGTTCATTTTCTGTGGCTGATCGAGCAAAATTTACCGTAAATTTCTGGTATGTGCTTGCGCTATCAGTTTTTTCTTTTAAGGCAATAGTGTGATGTGTTCCATCATGATTCAGTAAAAATAGCCGTTGTTTGCTCTTAAAAGCCATTTGTGGGGCGATTAAAGCGGGGGGCTGATTAATTAATTTAATTTCTGGTAATAAAAAGGCTCGGTAAGGTACGCCATCTAAAGACGTACTCGTCATAGCGGCATAAGGTAGAGTAGATGTTGCAAGAACCTCTATACCAAAGTGAGTTTTACCGTCGTCTTGTAGGCGTACCCAACGAATAACGGCAATTCCCCAGCGAGAATGATGGCCTTCACGGTAGCCTAGTAGTTCGCCCGGTTTGAGAGTGCTAGGGGTATCACCCGGCCATTCGGCACGGTAACCACCAGGACTCATATCGAGGGTTGTTATAGCATAGATTGGGTGTTTTTCATCTTCACTATGAATGAGGGCAGCGTCATTCTTTTTTATATTGGATTTGACTGTGGAGGTAAAAAAATTGGTATTAAACTCTTCATCTAAATGCATTTTAAAGGGGTTATCCCAAGGGTCGGAGTTTACCGCATGAGTCTTTCCCTGTGGCCTTTTGTCTTCTTTTTTGAGGAGTAAATCACCGTGATCTCCTGCGTATAATGAGAAGGGTCTGCCGCCACCGACATGATAGTGGATATTGCTAAAGCCAAAGGTTATGTCTAAATGTTGCTTGCTCTCAAGTCGTGGGAATACTCGATCAATATCACTACCCCATACCAGCACGAGGTGTTTGATTAGGTAATCGGGTGTGTTTTTTCCATCAACAACTATCGGTGAGCCATTGTTATGGGAAGCCTCTAACTCGCTTAAAACATTATCAAGGTGTAGATATAAGCAGTCCTCGATATTCTCCTTAGAGGCGAACTGTTGGGAGACAGGTGCACTATCTTGGTTTTGCGTAACGACGATGGTATGTGTGCCTTCTTCTTCGTTTAGCTCGGTATGTAAACTCCAAGACAATAAAAACGCGGCTAGAGTGGGAATATCTGCAGCGCGTAACTGATAATGTTGAGAGGCACCTAAAAGTAGGGAGCCTAAATAAAGTTGTTCGATTGATACGCTAGGTGCATTAAGAGCACCCATAGTCATTTTCGTTGGGGTAAAGGCCAGTAATTTCCATTGACTAGCCAAGACATACAATTGATGTACTCTAAGCCAAAAGTCTTTAGGTGCAGCCATTCCCGCTTGATAAGCACTTATTTGGCAATAATGTAATTGTAAAAGGGCGGAATAAATAGCAATGCTCACGGTATCTTCGGGGAGTTCTTGTTTATTAAAGTTTAATGAAAGCAAGTGTGAAGGCTTAGTTTGCATGGCAACAGCAATATAGCCTTGTGATAAATTCATTTGAATTTGCTGGCACATGGAGGCCAATGATTTTACCTCGGGAGGTAAGCTCACAGGCTGTAGCTTAAGTTGTTGGCTTGTTTTTAAAAAAATGTGGTGGCACTGAGGTGTTACCGCATTTAATAGGTTTAATCGATTAGTTGTGGTGGTGTTTAGTCGAATAATTTCCTGTAAGCACTGATTAACGGTATGGGCTAGAACGGCAATATCGCCTACCGGCAGTTGCTCAGCCCACTGGGTAACACCTTCAGGTGTCGAAGGACAAAAAGATAGGGCTTCTAAGTTTTGGTGAGGAATACGTAATCGAGCAGAGGGGGTT
>CBDUPS010000380.1:0-2219 GCA_965369155.1 uncultured Spongiibacteraceae bacterium | reverse complement strand
TCATAACTTGAAAGCCATACGGTAGTGGGCAGCCAACTTGCTCGTATTTTTTTTACCGCAACCGGAGGGCCTGCACTATGCTCCTCTGAACGGACAAAAAGCCAAATCACCTCATCGCCACTCTTTAACAAAGCCGAATCTATGTGTAACTCTATAGGTATCCCAGCAGCATCTGGTTTTTCTTTTAGCATCATTTTAGCCTCACTCAATCCCTGAACGATGCTTGATACTGCAGGAGAGTTGGGGTTTAGCAAAAACAAGGTGCGCTCCCAATAATAAGCCGCCTGTAAAAAGTCACCCTTGGCAAAACCATCAACACCTAATAAGCCTAAAGCAACACTTTGATTACGATCAATCGTTAAGGCTCTCTCAAGTAATTCCTTAACTTTTGCTGTCATTTGTCGGTTATTCGCTAAGTAAAGACTTTGTGCATACTGGGCGATAACATCAGGGTCTTCAGGAAATCCTTGATGAATAATGGCAAAGTGCTTTGAGGCTTTTTCATAACGCCCCGCACTAACAAAAGCTCGGGCTAACAATGCTTGTGACTGATAGTCATCGGGAGTTTTTTCTACCCATGCTTCAAGCTTGGTAATAATTTCTACCCCTTGCTTTTTTAACACCTCGATATCTTTTTCCTCAGCCATAGACTCAAGCTGTTGCTTTAGTTGTACGCCCTCTATAGCACCTAGCTGCTGATACAGCACAATCACAGCAACAGGTGTCGCTAAAACCGCCAACAACAAAACAAGGTAAGCCCATGTAGATTGTTTGTAGGTCTCTTGGGTTAAATCCTCAGCATCTTCTAATAACTGACCTTGTAACTCCGCTAACAAATTGTTTTTTTCTTGCTCTGACAAAAGACCAGCCGCAAATGCCTCATTAATATCAGCTTCTTTATTTTTAAAAAGAGTCACATTGGTTTTACGCCGTGATGCGGCCAACATACCGCCGCGACCCAATAATAATAAAAGCCCAATAGGCAGCATCAATACAATAAGTAACGAAAGCCATACCCAGTTTTCTTGTAGCGCAGGGATATGCATCATCATTTACTTTCCTCATCTAATAGGCGGCTTAATGCTGCATTATCGATAGACTGGTTTTGCTGCATAACACTCTTTCTACGCTTAATGAAAAAAAACAAAATACCCACAGCAAACATCACAATAATGATGGACAGCAACCAGACAATACCGCCTTTACTAGCGATATCTGGACGGTAAAGAATAAACTCGCCATAGCGGTTTACCATAGATTGCATAATTTGCTCATCGGTTTTGCCCTGCTCTATCTCGGACAACAACATAGCCCGCAAATCTAAAGCGACAGGAGCATCAGAGTCCGCAATCGACTGATTCTGACATTTAGGACAACGCAGTTCTTTGGCTAAGTGATGGAAGCGCTCTCTATCTTGATCGGTTTTAAAGCTCAATGGGTCTACCGACGCCACACTTAACTGAGCAAAAATAAGTAGCAACAAACAAGCACCTGCTTTTAGGTAACTCATTTTTCTCCCCTACTACGTTGGGCATTAGCCGCCTCTGATGCCGTGAGCTCTTGATACAGGGGTAAAAAAACCTCCTGCCATTTTCTCTCATCTAACACACCCACCAACTTTGCCCTCACCACACCTTGCTTATCAATTAAATATGTTTCTGGCGCCCCATACACCCCTAAATCTAAGCCCAAGGTTCCCTCGGCATCATTAATGATAAATTCATAGGGATCACCTCGATCCGCAAGCCACTTAAACACTAATTCTTTTTCATCTTTATAATTAAGCCCGACAATTGCTACACCCTGTGCAGCTAAATCCATCAGCCACGGATGCTCAACACGACAAGAAATACACCACGTCGCCCATACATTAAGCAACCTAACCTTGCCGGTTAATTGCTCTTGCGTAACAACCCCCTCACGTAAAAGGGGTAATGAAAACTCAGGAACCGCTTTACCAATTAAAGGTGATGGAATATTAGTTGAGTCTAACGATAAGCCCTTCCATAAAAAAAGCCCTAAACCAATACAAATAACAAACGGAATAAACAACAGTAATCGACGCATATTTTTACACCCCAGCTGTTGTTGTAACTGTTTTTTTAGGCATTCGGTAACGCTTATCTAACACACTAATTATCCCACCCAATGCCATTAAAATAGCCCCTAACCAAATCCAACGAACGAGTGGCTTTATCCGAATGCGTACTGCCCAAACA
>CBDUPS010000379.1:0-2227 GCA_965369155.1 uncultured Spongiibacteraceae bacterium | reverse complement strand
AGTGTTTGGTTAGTGGCGGATGATGCGTTAAATACGATGATTGATTATCGTTATACGCGACGATTCAGAGCGCAATCTGGTGAGGGTGGTCGAGGAAAAAATTGCACAGGTAAAGGCGGTGATGATTTAGTGCTTCCTGTGCCTTTAGGCACCACCGTTATTGATGAAGATACAGGGGAAGTATTGGGGGATTTACGGGAGCAAGGTCAACGTTTAAAGGTGGCACAGGGTGGTTTTCATGGTTTAGGCAACACCCGCTTTAAGTCCAGCACTAACCGTGCTCCACGGCAAACATCCACAGGCTCTTTAGGTGAAGTACGAGAGCTACGATTAGAGATGAAGGTTCTCGCTGACGTGGGTTTATTAGGCTTACCTAATGCGGGTAAATCAACGTTAATTTCTGCTGTATCGGCGGCTAAGCCCAAAATAGCGAATTATCCGTTTACCACGCTTGAGCCTAATTTAGGGGTGGTGAGTATTGAGAAGTATCGTAGCTTTGTTATGGCCGATATTCCGGGTTTAATCTCTGGTGCATCAGAGGGGGCAGGTCTTGGTATTCGGTTTTTAAAGCACTTAACCCGAACCCGTATTTTGTTGCACCTTGTGGATTGCTGCCCCGAAGACTTATCAGATCCTGTTAAGAATGCCCTATCTATTGAAGAAGAGTTAAAAGTCTTTAGCCCAACCTTGGCTAAAAGAGAGCGCTGGTTACTATTAAGTAAAAGTGAGTTAATTTCCCCAGAAGAGTTGCAAGCGCTTAAAGGTAAGTTAAAGGATACTCTTAATTGGGCTGGGCCGATCTGGGATATTTCAGCAGTCACTAAAAGTAATACTGAGTCTTTATGTGTTCATTTAATGGAGTACATAGAAAAAGCAAAACTGGCTGAGCTAGAAGACCCTGAGCTACAGAAAAAAGAGTACGCGATGCAGGAGCAAATGCAGCAAGAGTCTCGAGAGCGTATTCAATGGTTGGCTGAACATCGTCGTGAGGAACGCAGACGGCAAAAGCTAGATAGCATCGATGACGATGACGATGACGATGACGATGATGATTACGATGTTGAGGTGGAGTATGTCCCTTAAGCAAAGTGCCGAAAGAGCAGAATTGCGGCAAGCAAAAAGGTTGGTGATAAAAATAGGTAGCGCCTTGTTAACCGCCAATGGAGCGGGCCTTGATCATCGGTCAATAGCTTCTTGGGTAAAGCAAGTTGTTCAGCTTCACCAGCAAGGCATTGATATTATTTTAGTGTCATCTGGGGCGGTTGCAGAAGGCATGGTGCGATTAGGTTGGAGTCAGCGACCTGTTGGTGTGAGTGAGCTACAAGCTGCCGCTGCCGTAGGGCAGGTAGGCTTAGTGCAAACATATCAAACCTGTTTTCAAGAACATCAGTTACAAACAGCGCAACTATTGCTAACCCATGATGATTTATCGAATAGGCGGCGCTACCTTAATAGTCGCAATACATTAAACACGTTGCTGTCACTACAGGTTATTCCCATTATTAATGAGAATGATACCGTGGCAACACAAGAGATTCGTTTTGGTGATAATGATACTTTAGCTGGGTTGGTGGCTAACTTGGCTGAAGCCGATGCGCTGATTATTTTAACCGACCAAGATGGTTTGTATGATGCAGACCCTCGCAGCAACCCTCAAGCACAGCTTATTCATACAGCAGATATCAATGATGCCTCATTAGATACCATGGCAGGCGACAGTGCAGGGAGTTTAGGCCGTGGAGGTATGGCTACTAAACTAAAAGCGGCACGGTTAGCAGCGCGCTCAGGCACGTGTACCATTATTGCTGGTGGGGCAATACCTAATGTGCTCAATGCTATTATTGATGGGGAAGATATAGGTACATTATTAACCGTCACCACAGAGCCATTAACCGCTAAAAAGCAATGGTTGTCGGCATTAAAGGTCAAAGGCTATTTATATCTAGATGAAGGGGCCGCGAAGGTACTGTCTAATAAAGGTAGTAGTTTATTACCAGTGGGTGTGATGGCGGTTGAAGGTGAATTTACCAAAGGTGAATTAGTTTGCTGCCTTAATACTGATGGCATAGAGATTGCCCGAGGTTTAGCAAATTATAACGCTAAAGATGCCCGTTTATTAGTAGGGCACAGTAGCGACAAAATTGCAGATATTTTAGGTTATAAAGGTGATAGTGAGTTGATTCACCGGGATAATCTGGTACTGGTTTAAGCCAGAGTCATAGTTCCA
>CBDUPS010000378.1:0-2230 GCA_965369155.1 uncultured Spongiibacteraceae bacterium | reverse complement strand
ACAGTGGTTATGGTTTACCGCTATCCGATCTTATCCAAGAAGGTAACGTAGGCTTGATGAAAGCCGTGCATCGTTTTGACCCTGAGCAAGGGGTGCGCTTAGTATCTTATGCCGTGCATTGGATAAAAGCCGAAATGCACGAATTTATCTTAAAAAACTGGCGCATTGTAAAAGTGGCTACTACCAAAGCTCAGCGTAAATTATTTTTTAATCTACGTAGCGCCAAAAAACGCTTAGGTTGGCTTACAAATGATGAAGCCGAAGCCATAGCAAGCGACTTAGGAGTAGAAGCCAAAGAAGTGCATAGCATGGAAGGGCGTTTATCGGCTCACGATATGGCCTTTGACCCATTAACTAATGAGGACGATGAAAGCGCGTGGCAGGCACCTTCTAACTATTTAGAAGACCACAATGCCGATCCATCAATGCTGATAGAACACGAAGACTCAGCCTCTGATAACGAAAGCCGTCTAGCGGACGCGATGAGCGACTTAGACACCAGAAGCCAAGATATTTTAACGCGCCGTTGGTTATCGGATAAAAAAGCCACACTGCATGAATTAGCTGACGAGTATGGCATATCAGCAGAACGTATTCGCCAACTTGAGGCCAATGCCATGAAAAAAATAAAAGCGGCTTTAGTAGCGTAGTGGTACAAATTATTAAAAGCCGTGGCACTGGCCGCGGTTTTTTTTGCGCTTAATTTTTAGCCTATTAGGAGAGACTCATGCCACAACTTGTTTTAATCGCCAGTGCCATTTTTGGCTTATTGGGGGTGGCATTAGGGGCTTTTGGTGCTCATGGATTAAAAAAAATACTCTCAAGCGATATGCTCACCATTTGGCACACCGCCGTTGAATATCAGTTTTACCACACTTTTGCCATCGCCCTAACCGGCGTACTTATGTTGTTGTTGCCTCAAGCCACATTATTGCGCTTTAGTGCACTGGCTTTTATTATTGGCATCGTTATTTTTTCAGGCTCCCTTTATACACTGGCACTAACTAACATACGTTGGCTTGGGGCAATTACCCCTATTGGTGGCGTAGCACTTATCATTGGCTGGTTTTTATTAGCCTACAGTTTGTGGAAGACAAGTTTTTGACAACCAACGATGACACTCAAATTACTAAAGCCGAGATGACTAAAGCTCAAACGCTTGAGGAAAGAGGCCACGAATCAGCTGAGACAAAAGAGCGCCGCATCCGTAGCTTTGTGCGCCGTAGTGGTCGCCTTACCGAAGGCCAACAAAAAGCTTATAACGAATATTGGCCACAAATGGGCTTAGAGTTATCGGCAGTTGATAAGCCAATGGATTTTTCGAGTATTTTTAATCGTAACGCCAGCACAACACTAGAAATAGGCTTTGGCATGGGGCACTCTTTAGTGGCTATGGCACAGGCCGCTCCTGAGCAAAATTTTCTTGGTATAGAAGTACATAGTCCAGGAGTAGGGCGTTGTTTAGCCGATGCCGCAGAAGCCCAACTGAGCAACTTACGTCTTATGAAAGACGATGCCGTTGACGTAATAAAACAAGCGATTGGCGATAATAGCCTAAGCACCATTCAAATATTTTTCCCCGACCCGTGGCACAAAACGAAGCACCAAAAACGCCGATTAATTAGCCCCGAATTTTTACAACTGTGCCAGCAAAAATTAATAGTAGGGGGACAACTACACCTTGCTACCGACTGGCAACATTACGCAAAACAAATGTTAACGCTATTAAACGAAGCCGAAGGTTTTACAAATTCCGCTGATACAACTGATGGTTATTACCCACGGCCTAACTGGCGACCACTCACCAAGTTTGAAAAAAGAGGCCACGGCCTTGGCCATGGCGTGTGGGATATTATTTTTAAAAAGAATCCACCGGGCTAATAACCCCACGGCCGCCTTTATTTAATACATGAGTATAAATTTCGGTGGTACTAATATCCGAATGGCCAAGCAACTCTTGAATAGTACGCAAATCGTAACCACGCTCTAACAGACGGGTAGCAAAACTATGCCGAAACGTATGGCAGTTAGCATGTTTAAGAACACCCGATTGCTTTACTGCTAAAGACACCGCCTTTTGAATACTGCGAGTATGCACATGGTGGCGGCGTTGAACATTAGAACGAGGATCAATACCAATGCGTATTGAGGGAAACAAAAACTGCCACGGTGTTTGTACGGCGGCAGAGGGATACTTTTTAGCCAGCAAATATGGCATCCATACCTCACC
>CBDUPS010000377.1:0-2234 GCA_965369155.1 uncultured Spongiibacteraceae bacterium | reverse complement strand
CATCAGAAGGTGTTGTTGTGAGCCGTACGGATGCAATTAATAGCAAAGGTATGCTAATAGAGATAAACAGTGAAACTGACTTTGTTGCCCGTGATGCTGGTTTCTTAGCTTTTGCAGACAGCATAGCAGATACAGCTTTTGCCAAAGAGACAGATGATGTGGCGGCATTAATGGCAGGGGAGCTAGAGGCAACCAGTGAAGCATTAGTGCAAAAAATTGGTGAAAACGTGTCGGTTCGACGCATTACACACGCCACTGGAGATACCGTAGGTGCTTACGTACACAATAATAACCGTATTGCTGTGCTGGTAACGCTTAAAGGCGGCAATGCTGAGTTGGCAAAAGATGTGGCTATGCATGTGGCGGCGGTTAATCCTGCGTATGTTTCTCCTGAGCAAGTGCCAGAGGAAGCTGTTAAAGCAGAGAAAGATATATTGATCGCTCAAGCACAAGATAGTGGAAAGCCTTTAGAGATCATTGAAAAAATGATTGGTGGCCGTTTGAAGAAGTTTTTAGCAGAGGTGAGCTTAACTGAGCAGGCTTTTGTAAAAAACCCAGACGTGAGTGTTGGGCAATTGGTTAAAGATGCTGGAGCCGAAATAGTAAGCTTTTGTCGTTACGAAGTAGGTGAAGGGATTGAAAAGGCAGAGGAAGATTTTGCCGCAGAAGTAGCGGCGCAATTAGCCGGCAAATAAGTGTATTTTTCAGGGACTTCGGTCCCTGTTTTGTATAATATTTTTAAACGTCATCGAGGTGGTTTATGCCAACGCAGGGAAGAGACAGAAAGTATAGACGAATACTGTTGAAGCTCAGTGGTGAGGCCCTAACAGGGGCGCAGGATTTTGGTATAGATCCTAAGGCGCTTGATCAGATGGCTTTAGAAATAGGCCAGTTGGTTGGTATTGGTGTGCAGGTAGGCCTAGTAGTTGGTGGTGGTAATCTGTTTAGAGGTGCTGCGCTTAATACGGCAGGTCTTGATAGAGTTACCGGTGACCACATGGGCATGTTGGCAACAGTAATGAATTCATTGGCACTAAGAGATGCCTTAGAGCGCTCTAATATTTCTTGCCGTGTTATGTCGGCGATTCCTATGAGTGGTGTTGTTGAACATTATGATCGCCGCCATGCTATTCGGTACTTAGAAGAGGGTGAAGTGGTTATTTTTGCCGCAGGTACAGGCAACCCATTTTTCACTACCGATTCAGCAGCATGCCTTAGAGGCATAGAGGTTGAGGCTGAGTTAGTATTGAAAGCGACTAAAGTTGATGGGGTGTATGATTCTGACCCAATGCAAAATCCTAATGCAAAAAAATATGATGTCTTATCTTTTGATGAGGCAATTGAAAAACAACTAGGTGTAATGGATTTAACGGCGCTGTGTTTGTGTCGTGATCATAATATGCCTATTCGTGTTTTTCGGATGACAGATTCGGGTGCACTACGGAATATCGTAGTGGGATCTGATGACGGAACATTGGTACAATAGTAAGTTATTAAGATTAAGTGATTGTTGCTGTGACAAGGTAATAGAAAATGATTGAAGAATATAAAGCAGATGCAAAGATACGAATGGAAAAAAGCCTAGAAGCGTTGGCAGGTAACTTTACTAAAATTCGTACAGGCCGTGCACATCCTAGTATTTTGAATGGTGTGTATGTATCTTACTACGGATCAGAAGTGCCATTATCTCAAGTGGCGAATATTTCAGTAGAAGATGCTCGTACTTTATCGGTTATTCCTTGGGAGAAGCCCCTGGTACCTGAAATAGAAAAAGCCATTATGAAATCGGACTTAGGCTTAAACCCTTCAACATCAGGTGAAGTTATACGTCTTCCTATGCCGGCGTTAACCGAAGAAACACGTAAAATATTTATCAAAAAAGCCAAACAAGAGGCTGAGAATTCTCGGGTTTCTGTACGTAATACTCGTCGAGACATATTGAGTGATTTAAAGGCACTTAATAAAGATAAAGAAATCAGTGACGATGATTTGCGTCGAGCAGAAGATGAAATACAAAAAGTAACAGATCATTTCATCGGTGAAATTGAAAAAGCATTAGCAATAAAAGAGAAAGATTTAATGGAGATCTAATCCCCATTAAATTGACGAATTAAATGTCTAATGAACAGAAGAGGCTAACCTCATTACCTCAGCATATTGCCATTATTATGGATGGCAATAATCGCTGGGCGAAAAAGCGGGGGTTGCCAGGAATTGCGGGACACAAGGCAGGC
>CBDUPS010000376.1:0-2259 GCA_965369155.1 uncultured Spongiibacteraceae bacterium | reverse complement strand
TGCTGCTTGTAGGTTTTCCATTGCCTCTACGGTTGGGTTCGTGACACCGCGCTCGGCCATTAACTCAATTAACTCAGTAACCGCGGTTTGGGCTTTATCTTTAGTGCGAGAGCCAATAATAACCCGATAACCTGCCTGTACCCAACGGCGAGCAAGACCTGTACCTAATGCTCCTGTGCCACCCACAATAGCAATAACCGGTTTTGTGTCACTCATGTCGCTCTCCTTAAATTCAAATAACGTTACTTTTATATTGAAGGGGTGATTTATACGGCCCACAGGCAAAAGTTGCAATGACAATTTGGATAGACTCGGTATCGATAACGCTCATCTGACAAATAATTAACGATTAACGTTATAATATGCGCCATATTTTATTTATTGTTAGCCCGAGGAGTTTTTATGCAGTCCCCCCTTAATATGTCAGGCAAAGTGGTTATTGTTACCGGTGGAACTAAAGGTGTAGGCCGAGGTATTAGTGAGGTTTTTTTAGCCACTGGTGCCACAGTGGGTGTTTGTGGTCGTAGCGAGCCGGAAAGCCTCCCCTCGGTAAATAACAATACTGCGGTTTTTCGCAGTGTTGATGTAAGAGACGTAGAACAAACCAACGCTTTTATTGACGAGGTTGTGTCGCTTTATGGCCGCCTTGATGTATTAGTCAATAATGCAGGGGGCGCTCCCAATGCTGATGCTGCCACCGCATCACCGCGATTCTCTGAGGCTATTATTCGCTTAAACCTATTAGCGCCGCTTAATTTTGCCCAAGCCGCCAACCGTGTGATGCAAACTCAAGTCGAAGGTGGCGCCATTATTAATATCGCTAGCGTCAGTGCGGTAAGACCCGCCCCCGGCACTGCAGCCTATGGTGCGGCCAAAGCCGGCTTAGTCAATTTAACTCAATCTCTCGCGGTAGAATGGGCACCAAAAGTACGCTCTAACGCTATTATTGCAGGCTTAATTAAAACCGAACAAGCTCATCTACATTATGGTGATGAGGCTGGTATTGCTGCGGTATCCGCTACTGTGCCGTTAGAGCGCATGGCAACCCCTGAGGATATTGGTAATACCTGTCTTTATCTTGCTTCATCGCTTTCATCCTATGTCACAGGCTCCACGGTTACCGTACACGGTGGCGGAGAAAAGCCTGCATTTTTAGATGCCAGCAATGTAGACGCTAAATAAAGCTACCCTAAAGGAACATTCCATGAGAGCTAATTCTATAAAAACTGCCCTAATATTAGCTCTCTTTGTTTTATTAGGCGGCTGCTTAGTCTCTGAAAGCAAAACAGTAGCCACCCAAGGAAATCAGCAAAACACTGCAGACTGGCAAGCCTATAGTGGCACTAACGATAGCCAGCGGTTTTCACCTTTAGCGCAAATTAACCGCCACAACATCGGCGATCTTGAACTTGCTTGGCAGCATCGTTCAGGAGACTTTGCCGATGGTACCGGGGAGTGGGGGTTTACCTCTATGCAGGTTACTCCCATTGTTGCCAATAACAGCCTTTATTACTGCACACCGTTTAATCGTGTTTTTGCCTTAGACCCTTTAACAGGTAAAGAAAAATGGGTATTTGACCCTCAGGTAAAAAATAAAAAATCAGGCTTTTATCCCGCAGTTTGCCGGGGTGTCAGTTACTGGGAGAGCCCAGATAATATAGAGAGCCTGTGTTCTAAGCGTATTATTTACGGCACCCGTGATGCTGAACTTATTGCACTGGATGCTAACACAGGGGAAAAATGCCCTGCTTTTGGCACTAATGGCATAGTTCAATTAAAAGAAGGCGTGGGTGCCGAACAATTTACTTATTACCCAACCTCGCCCCCTTATATTATTAACAACCTCGCTATTATTGGGGCGTTAGTGCCCGATAACGAATCGATAAATGTTCCCTCTGGCGTGGTGCGAGCCTTTGATATCCAAACCGGTGAACTGCGTTGGGCATGGGAACCCATTCCTGAGGCGTTAAAAATAGCTCAAAACTCCAATAAACAGAATACCTATAAACAAGGCACACCTAATGTATGGGCTCCTATTGCTGGAGATAAACAACGCAACCTCGTGTTTGTTCCCACCGGCAACCCCTCCCCTGATCTTTTTGGGGGTAACCGCAATGGCAGTGATAAATATGGCAGCTCGGTGGTGGCTCTTGATGCGACAAATGGCAAGGTAAAGTGGTATTTCCAAACCGTTCACCACGACCTATGGGATTACGATGTTGCCTCGCAACCTGCTACTTTTACTATTGATGGTGTCGG
>CBDUPS010000375.1:0-2260 GCA_965369155.1 uncultured Spongiibacteraceae bacterium | reverse complement strand
GTAGGTACTTTAGATGGCCGCCTAGTAGCTATTAATAAGACTACGGGTGAAAAACAATGGGAAACATTAACCATTGATAAAAAACATCCTTATACCATTACCGGTGCTCCACGAATTGTTAAAGGACAGGTCATTATTGGTAACGGTGGGGCTGAGTATGGTGTGCGAGGTTATGTGAGTGCCTATGATGCCATCACAGGGAAGATGAGTTGGCGTTTTTATGTAGTACCAGGAAACCCTGCCGATGGTTTTGAGACTCCCGAAATGGAGATGGCGGCTAAAACATGGACGGGGCAGTGGTGGGAGCATGGTGGTGGTGGCACGGTTTGGGATTCGATGGCCTACGACCCAGAACTTGATTTACTTTATATTGGCACGGGTAATGGTGCGCCGTGGAATAGAAAAATACGCAGCCCAGAAGGCGGTGATAATTTATTTTTATCCTCGGTCGTCGCCCTAAAACCTGAAACCGGTGAGTACGTTTGGCATTATCAAGAAACCCCTAGCGACAACTGGGATTACACCTCAACCCAGCATATGATTTTAGCGGATATAACCTGGCAAGGAGAGCCTAAGAAGGTTATGTTTCACGCCCCAAAAAATGGCTTCTTTTTTGTTATTGATCGGGTTAGCGGCAAACTTTTATCCGCCGAGCCTTATGCTGAAGTGAATTGGGCAACACATTATGATATGAGTACAGGACGCCCGGTAGAAACCCCTGAGGCAAGTTACCAAAACTCCGATAGTATGTTTATGCAAAGACCATCTTCTATCGGTGCCCATAACTGGCAGCCGATGTCCTATAGCCCTAAAACAGGCTTAGTTTATATTCCTAAAATATCGGTTGGAATAAATTATAAAACCCTCGATGAACCTTATCAGCAACAACACGGACACTTTAATTTAGGGGTTTATTTAGCGGAACGCGGTATTGGTGATGCACAACTGCAACAGGTACTTACTAAAAAATTTACCAGGGGTTCTTTGTTAGCTTGGGACCCAATAAAGCAAAAACCGGTGTGGGAAAACTTACTACCTTTAGCGTGGAATGGGGGGGTGTTATCAACCGAGGGTAACTTAGTTGTGCAGGGTGCCGGAGATAGATATTTGCGAATTTATGCGGCAGATACAGGCAAAGAGCTTTGGGCGTTTCCGACACAAACAGGAGTTATAGCAAGCCCTGTTACCTATGAGATAGACGGCGAGCAATATATAACTGTTATGGCCGGTTGGGGTGGGGCTTTTGGTTTAGGTGGTGGTATCGCTATTCCACCAGGGCCTAAGCGCAGCCGCTTATTAACTTTTAAATTAGGCGGAACCGATACATTACCTTCAATACCTGAGGCGATGCCTTTCCCAGAGCCTCCGGCTAAAATGGCTGTCTCTAAAGACGATTTAATTAAAGGTGAGACATTATATATTCAATACTGTAGTGCGTGTCATGGTAATGGTGCGGTGAGTAATAGAGCGATTCCTGACTTGCGCAGAATGGAGCAAAGTAAACATGATGCCTTTGATTTAATTGTGCTTAAAGGTGCATTCCGTAATTTAGGTATGGTGGGTTTTGATGATGTATTAACTGAAAAGGATGCTGATAATATTCACGCATGGTTAATTGAAAAAGCCCATGAAGATAAAAAGTTAAGAGAGCAGCCCCAATGGTTAGCACAGGTAAAAGACTTTTTTTACCGTATGCTGGCATGGATCATTGGGCTGTTTATTTAAGGGTTGATACAGGGGGGGTAGTGTTAGCCTCGGTAAACACAACCGCTTGTGCAGGTCTCTTTTATTAGTATTTGGCTTAGGCTGGGTAGTGCGGGCTTTAACTTGTTCCAAATCCATATAGCAAGCATTTCACTGGTGGGGTTTTCAAGGCCTGTAATATCATTAAGGTAATGATGGTCTAGCTGGTCGTAAATGGGCTGAAACGCCTTTTTAAGCTCACCAAAGTCCATTATCCAGCCAGTTTGTTCACCGGCTTCACCCTCAACATAAATGCTGATTTGAAAAGAATGCCCGTGTAAGCGAGAGCATTTGTGTCCAACGGGTACGTTGGGTAGTCGGTGTGCGGCTTCTACAGTAAACGTTTTAAATATTTCCACAGGATTATTTCCAAAAATAAGGCTTAATTTAGCGGTGCTATTCTACCGCAATGACGCTTTATGGGGGTAGTATTCGGTTTTAAACGATTTATTAGCAAAAAAACATAAAATACTCTGTTATGGGAATTGACAGAGGTGGGTAATTCTATACAATGCTC
>CBDUPS010000374.1:0-2261 GCA_965369155.1 uncultured Spongiibacteraceae bacterium | reverse complement strand
CGGTCATCGTTACCCCTTATCGATACTCTTACACTTAATTGATTAATACACCATCTAACATACTGATTAAAAATGAATTCATCTGTAAAAAATAAAGTAATTGTTGGCATGTCTGGAGGTGTTGATTCTTCTGTTGCCGCCTTTTTGCTGTTAGAGCAAGGCTACACGGTTGAAGGTTTATTTATGAAAAACTGGGACGAGGACGATGGCACCGAATACTGCACCGCCATCGCCGACCTAGCCGATGCCCAATCCGTTTGTGACCGATTAGGGATAAAACTGCATACCGCAAACTTTGCAGCAGAGTATTGGGATAATGTGTTTGAGCATTTTGTTAATGAATATAGTGCCGGTAGAACACCTAACCCAGATATTCTTTGTAACCGTGAAATAAAATTTAAAGCCTTTTTAGAATACGCTCATATGCTGGGTGCTGAATATATTGCCACTGGCCATTACTGCCGAGTTGTCCATGATAATGGCAAAGGGCATTTATTAAGAGGCGTCGATACCAATAAAGACCAAAGTTATTTTTTACATGAAGTTTTTGGCGATGCCCTCGCTCAATCGTTGTTCCCTGTTGGTGAGTTAACCAAACCTGAGGTACGCGACATAGCAGCACAACAAGGTTTTATTACCCATAACAAAAAAGATAGCACCGGTATTTGTTTTATCGGCGAAAGACGTTTTAGAGACTTTCTTGCTCAGTATGTTCCAGCAAAACAAGGCAACATTATTACCGAAGCCGGTGATGTTATTGGCACACATACAGGGGCAATGTATTATACCATTGGCCAACGACAAGGCTTAGGTATTGGTGGTAAAGCAAACTTTAATGAAGAACCGTGGTTTGTGGTAAAAAAAGATGTTATCTCCAACACCCTTACCGTTGTGCAGGGCACCAATAACCCAGCCCTATTTCACTCAAGGCTTTTTACCGCCAAGCCTCACTGGATTATTGAGCAGCCTCAACTACCGTTACATTGCACTGCAAAAACACGTTACCGCCAAGCTGATCAATCCTGTGTGGTAACGCAAAGCACAACAGATCCCACAACATTAGTGGTGAGTTTTTCTAATCCGCAACGGGCTATTACCCCAGGGCAATCGGTAGTCTTTTATCTAGATGATGAGTGCCTAGGTGGCGCTGTTATCGAGCGAGTAGAAAAATAATGACAAACCATTCTAATGAAGAATCTATTGTTGCCTTAGCGGCATTATTGCAATCGTGTTTAGTTGTGGAACAAATTGCAACGGGAGAGACACTGAACGAGAGTACGGTAAAAGCACTGCAAAACAGCTTATTTATTTTTGACGCGCCACACAGCCTTGATATCTACGGAAGTCTTAGTGATTTATCCGCAGGCTTACATTGTGTAAAAATGCTGTTATCCAAGGGAGATTCTGTTAAAGCGAACAATGCCATCCGTTATGCTGTCTCAGTTCTTGCCTTAGAGCGTCAATTATCTAAAGATGATTCCATGCTATCTATCATCTCTAGCCGCTTAAACCATATCAAGAATCAACACGCTTTTTTTCAACATGATGAAAGTAATATCTATAGCTCTGTGGCTGAACTTTATAAAGACACCATTAGCCAACTACGTTTTAAAGTACAAGTAAAAGGTAATATGGCTATTTTGCAACAGCCACAAAATGCTGAAAAAATACGCACCTTCCTTTTTTGTGCCATACGTGCAGCAGTGTTATGGCATCAATTAGGTGGCAGACGTTGGCATTTATTATTTCGCCGCCAACAACTTTTAAAAGCCGTTAATCATTTAATAGAAAAGACTAAATAATCTCGACAAAAAGTCACCAGCAATATCGCATTAATGTATGATATAAAAATACTCAACTAACCACTTATAGGCAGAATTATGGAGCTTTCCCCTCTTACCGCTATTTCTCCCATCGATGGCCGATATGGCGCTAAAACCGCAGTTTTACGCAATTATTTTAGTGAATTTGGTTTGATTCGTTATCGAGTAACTGTAGAAGTTCGTTGGCTACAATCTCTTGCGCAAAACCCTGCTATCGCTGAAGTACCCGCGTTTAGCCAAGCGGCTAATGATTTTTTAAATCATATTATTGAGGCTTTTAACGAAGCGGATGCACAAAAAATAAAAGATATTGAGCGCACCACTAATCACGATGTAAAAGCCGTTGAGTATTTTATTAAAGAACGTATTGCCGAAAACAAAGAGCTCCATGCTGTTAGTGAGTTTGTGCACTTTGCCTGTACATCAGAAGACATTAAC
>CBDUPS010000373.1:0-2266 GCA_965369155.1 uncultured Spongiibacteraceae bacterium | reverse complement strand
TATTACTGCAATGATTACAGCAGCCGATAACAGTGTAACGACGGAAACGATTGACTTAGGCATTTATAGCTATGCGGTTATTACGATTGTTGAACCTAGTGCTAGTAACGGAGTAATAGACAGCGATTTTATAGTGAGTGGTACAGCAGTAGGTGTAGAAAATGGCAAAAGAGTAACTGTTACGATTACTGACCAAGACGGTCATTCTTCTCAGAAATCCGTCTATCATGATGATGGCCAATGGTCTATAAATGTACCGCTTGATAGTTATGATTTTAGTTTAGGTCCTCTTGATATAACTGCTAGTGCCTTTGATAGAGAAGGCAATGAAGCAACTGATAGCCTTGAAATACTACTAGCAGGCATAAATTTAACTGCAAGCAGTGATACAGGTACATGGTCAGATGATGACCTGACAAATAATACGACGCCTATTTTAGAGGGTTATACCTTTTTAAATTTGGCTGGAGAAACAGTACAGGTAACGAGTCATTTAGATGGTGTGCTAGGTAATGCCACGGTTGATGCTAATGGTTATTGGCAAATAACATCTCCCGAGTTAGTTGAAGGAAGCCACCAAATTACGGCAACTATTACCGCCGCTGATAGTTCAGTAGTTACTCATGCAATGGAATTGCAAATTGATACCTACGCGGTGATTAGTATTGACCAACCACTGGGTGATAATGGCGGCTTTGCCTTAAGTGGCGCGACTAGCGGTGTAGAAAATGGCCGAACCGTTTCTATTACATTAACCGACAGCGATAATCAAACCGTTGATTTAAATACAACCGTTTCTGCTGGGCTATGGCAGGTTGATGTCTCTCAGGCGAATGTTAGTACACTAAATTTAGGTTCAGTTTCTATTGATGTTAGCGTAATGGATAGCGCTGGTAATTTGGCACAAGCAAATGCATTAACAGGCATCGTTGGTATTAATCTTTTAGCTAGTAGCGATTTAGGTTTCTCTAGTACGGATAACTTAACCAGTGATGATACACCTACACTAGAAGGTTATATCGGTTTAGCCGCGGTAGGATCTACAGTTGATTTGAGTAGTGACCGAGATGGCGCATTAGGCAACACAACAGTAGGTGTCGATGGTATTTGGCAGATGACACTGCCAAAGTTGAGCCAAGGTAATAATTGGATTACAGCCACCATTACCGCACCTGATAGTAGTGTTACCACCCAAACAATTAAGTTGGGTATTGATACTTACGCAGCCATGAGTATTGATCAGCCCATTGCTAATAATGGCATTATTGATGGTGCTTTTTTATTAACGGGTACGACTGCTGGTGTAAAAAATGGCCGAGAAGTTACAGTTACATTAACGGATAGCAATAACAACGTAATCGAGTTAACAACAACCGTATCTGACGGAATGTGGGGGGTTAATGTCTCTCAGGCAAACTTTAATGCGTTAGATTCTGAATTAGTGGTTATTGATACGAGCGTCACTGATAAAGCAGGTAATGTGGCTCACGATTCTGCAGTGGTAAATGCTTTCTTTGATTTTGCTTTTATTCTTGCAGATGAGAGTAACTCAGGCAGTAATACAGACTTAATTACCAATGACACTACACCCACATTTGAGAGTAACACGGGCTCACTTATTTCTGGCACCGTTGTTACTTTTTATAGTGACATAGATGGTGAGCTGGTAGGGCAACCAATAGCCGATGGTAATGGCGGTTGGCTTTTTACAGCACCGCAATTAAGTGATGGTTTACATACCATTACTATCACCAGCACAGTACCCGGTGGCTTGGTTAGCACAAGTACGGCAAGCGTAGAGATTGATACATTTGCTGAGATAACTCTTGATCAGCCCATTATTAATAATGGTGTGCAACTTAATAACCCGTTAATGCTCTCAGGTACGGTTACAGATGTAGAAAATGGGCAAGAGGTTACGGTAACCATTACCGATATTAATAACAAAACAGTAACCGCAACAGCGAAAGGCCTCGTTGATAATGGATTATGGCAATTGGCCGAGGCTCATAACTACAGTGAAATACCTGTTAATACTCTTACAGATAAAGATCAGTCCGCTTCATCTATTACTGCTTTAGCTGATGGCGGTTGGGTGGTGACATGGACGAATTTAATAGAAAAAATTTGGACAGGCACTTTACCTGGGTTCAAAGAGCAGATTCACCAACAACATTATGATTCTAGTGGTGCGCCAGTAGGCACTGAAACCATTGTTAGTGGAGAGCTGGTGAATTTCTACTCCTCGCGTTCATCTGTTACTGCT
>CBDUPS010000372.1:0-2271 GCA_965369155.1 uncultured Spongiibacteraceae bacterium | reverse complement strand
TGCTTTTGGATCATTCGCTTTATGTATTGCATGCTTTGGAATATTTAAAGCAACATTAAAAAACAAGTAAACACTTTACTAAAACATAAAAAAAACAGGCTATATGCCTGTTTTTTTTATTCCTCTACACTGCTTATTCTATCAACCACTCCACTGGTGTCCCCACTTACTCGGTGCAACGTTATGAGTAGTTTTCCAGTTACTATCAAGTTGAACACCGTCAAAGCCAAACTCCATAGCAAAATTACCCGGTGATAGCATATAAAAAGAGATCATCTCATCATTAATATGTTCACCTAAGGTAGACGTTACTTTTAAACCCTTAGCATTAACACGATCAAGACAAGAGCCTACCTCTGCTAATGAGCCAACCTCCATCATCATATGAACACAACCTGGTGCTTTTGATTCTGGGCTAGGCATAAAGTCAGTCTCAGGACACGGTGCTCCCCAACTCCATAAAGCCAAACTATGATGACGGGCATTGCAGTGCATAAAGTAAATTTTACCCATACCTACACCGCTCATATCCGTAATATCTGAATCAGCTAAACCTAGACTCACGTAAAAATCATGGGTTCCTTCAAAGTCTGTCGGCGCATGCAATACCACATGACCTAAGCCCATTGTCTCACCATTTTTATCTTTATTGATAAACGCTTTAACATCTTGCGGAGAAACAAATGCAATACCGTCATCAGCTAACTGCGCATTAGCCCAATAGATTTCTAATTTGTTACCTGATGGGTCTGCAAGTTGTAATAAGCCAGACACAGCTCGTGCTGCTAACAATGTAGCATCCTCTACTTTAACAAACTCAACCCCTGCTTCGGTTAACTCTTGCTGAGCCGCATCAAATGCCGCTTCATCAGCTACTTCCCAACCAGCGCATAACAAACCATCTACATCACCTTTTTGTATCGCATAGCGAAACGGACGCTCATCCATTTTAAGATATAGCGTACCGTTATCTGGCATGCTAGTTGAGCGCATAAGGCCAACTACATCATCAGCATAACTTTCCCATTTCGTTAAGTCGGTTGATTGGATTACTGCATATCCTAAACTTTTAACTTGCATTAACTTCCCTCTTTTTTATTTGTTTCTCACTATGATGAGATTATTTATTGTCTTTTTCTGCATCCGCTGCGGCTTGCAAATCAAGCTTTTGTTGTGGAATCGGGTTATATGCCTCTGTTTCGTAATTTTTTTCTTCATTCCACATAGCAGGTACATCAGCCACATCAACATAAAACTGGTCATACCACTTTCTTAAACGATTTACCGGACCATCACCATCACATAAAAGAGGGTTATCTACACGCACTTTGGTATGCCAAATGTCTACATCTTCACCAAAGGATATTTGAGATAAATGTACATATTCCTCAACCATAGCCTTACTTTCTTCCTCGCTCATACCTTCAAATAACTTAACCATTACACCAAAACGTAAATGGAAGCTCTCTGTTGAAGTAGGTACATGGCTTACTAACAATAATGATTCAACGGGAACACCACCTAAATTACCGGTCATCCGTGTAATCATATAGGCAGGGCCATAATAAGTAGCTGTCGTAGTTAAGATTTCATCACCCGAAAGACGTGGGCTTTTACCTTGCATGTACTGCTCACAGGTATGCTTATAGAACTTATTTTTAAACGTTAATGCCCCTGCACCGTGTACAGGACCAAAATGTGCTTTATCCGCCATGTTATCGACTAACTCACGGCAATTCGTATGGATATCCATTAACTTGATATTCCAATCCGACCATTTCCCATCAAAGCACTCGTCCATTCTCGGTGGTTCTTGACCTTCAATTGGCGGATTATCTTCTGGATCATTCCATACAAATAATAAATTGTTTTGCTCTAAAGTAGGCCATGCTTTTATACAAGCTTTAGCAGGAATGTTTTTAGCATAAGGAATCTCATCACACTTGCCATCTGAACCCCAGCGCCATGAGTGAAATGGGCAACGTAGTGAGTTTCCTTCTACATAACCTAAACTTAAATCTGCGCCCATATGAGGACAGTAAGCATCAAGAATGTGAACTTGATTATCTTCACCTCGATAAGCCACTAAACGAGTACCAAAATAGTTAAGGCTAACCGGCTTTTCTGTGTATTCACTAGCCAAACCAAGGCAATGCCAGCCTCTGGCGTACCGTTCTTCAATCACTGCTGATTCGATTTTTGCATATGCTGCCATGTTCTTTCTCCACCTTCGCTACTTTGCTGAGGACGAGATTCTCTTTGTGGAGCTTG
>CBDUPS010000371.1:0-2272 GCA_965369155.1 uncultured Spongiibacteraceae bacterium | reverse complement strand
TATGAATACCTGATTCGGTAATCACTAGTTTATCTTGAGGGATATGCTCTAGCAGGGAATAAGTGGTGTTAAGTGTGGTTTCAAAGGTATGCAAATTACGGTTATTGATGCCCATAAGCGGGGTGGATAGTTTAAGGGCTGCTTCTAGTTCTTCTAGGCTGTGAGATTCAACGAGTACATCCATACCTAAGTCTCGGCTTAAATCATGTAAGTCCTGCATTTTTTTAACATCATCAAAGGCACTAACAATAAGCAAAACGCAATCTGCGCCAATGGCTCGTGCCTCATAAATTTGGTATTCATCAATTAAAAAATCTTTGCGTATTACCGGTAAAGCACAGGCATTACGGGCTTGCTGTAAGTAGGTTTCGTGGCCTTGGAAAAAGTCTTTATCCGTTAATACGGATAAGCAGGCCGCCCCACCTGCCTCATAACTTTGGGCAATGGCTTTTGGGTCAAAATCTTCTCTAATAACCCCTTTTGATGGAGAGGCTTTTTTAATTTCGGCGATAACCGCTGATTTACCTTCGGCATTTTTTCTCTGTAATGCTGCGGTAAAACCACGGCATTTATCGCTATCGACTAAAGCTGCTTTTAACGAGGCAATAGAGGTACGCACTTTACGCTCGGCAACTTCTTCATGCTTACGCTGTAGAATTTTTAGTAATACGGTAGGTGTGTTATTGCTGTTTGTCATGTTACATACCACGGGTAAATTGAGCTAATGCATCAAGTTTTTCTGCTGCCGCGCCTGATGCAAGAATGGCTTGGGCTTTTTTAACACCCTGAGCTAAAGACTCAGTTAAATCTGCCGCATAAATAGCGGCTCCTGCATTTAGTGCCACAATATCTGCCGCTGCGCCCTCGCCATTTAGAGCCTGCTTTACAAGTTCTAGACTATCTTGTGCATTCGCCACTGATAATGCGTTTAATGGTTGGCGCTTTATACCAAACTGCTCAGGGGTTACTTGGTATTCGGTTATGACACCGTTATGTAACTCAGCCACCCATGTAGGGGTAGCTAAACTAATTTCATCTAAACCGTCTTCGGCATGCACCACCAACACATGTACTGAGCCTAGGTTTTGTAAAACCTGGGCAATAGGTAACACCCACTCCTTGCTAAATACCCCCATTACCTGATGGGGAGCAGAAGCTGGGTTGGTCAGTGGTCCCAATAAATTAAATAATGTCCGCGCACCCAACTCTTTGCGTGGACCAATGGCATGTTTCATAGCGCTGTGATGATTGACCGCGAACATAAAACCAATACCGAGTTTTTCAATACAAAGAGCCACTTGCTCAGAGGTAATAGATAAATTAACTCCTGCGGCCTCTAATACATCAGCACTACCGCTGGAGCTGGTTACCGAGCGATTACCATGTTTAGCCACGCGGCCTCCCGCTGCTGCTACAACAAAAGCACTAGCGGTAGATACATTAAATAAGCGAGAGCCATCGCCCCCTGTGCCACAGGTATCCACTAAATGGGGGCCACTAACCGGTACTTTTGTGGCAAGCCTACGCATAACCTGAGCCACACCGGTAATTTCGTCTACGGTTTCGCCTTTCATGCGTAACGCGACTAAAAAACCACCAATTTGGGCATCGGTGGCACCGCCTGTCATAATTTGTTCAACTACCGATACCATTTCATCGGTCGTGAGTGATTGGCGCTCTAAAATCCGTGTAATTGCCTCACGAATGTCCATTGTTATCCCTATCAGGCTTTCCTGCGGTTAAAAAGTTTTTTAGTAGCTCGTGGCCTTGCTCACTTAAAATAGACTCTGGGTGAAACTGCACCCCTTCAATAGCATAGTCTTTATGACGTAACCCCATTATCTCGGCGGGTTGCCCGTCTTTTTCTACCCATGCGGTAATCTCTAAACAACTAGGTAATGATGCCCGCTCAACCACTAACGAATGATAACGAGTGGCTTGTAGTGGGTTGTTTAATTGGCTAAACACCCCTTCGCCACGGTGTGCAATAGCAGAGGTTTTGCCATGCATAACTTCTTGGGCGCGAATCACCTTGCCGCCAAAAACCTGTCCAATACATTGGTGGCCTAAGCAAATGCCTAAAATGGGTAGCTTGCCGGCAAAGTGCTTAATGGCATCCATAGAGATACCTGCCTCATTTGGTGTACAAGGCCCTGGGGAGATCACCAAATAATCAGGCTGTAATGCTTCAATCTGCGCTAGGGTTATTTCATCATTACGAAAAACTTTTACCTCAACACTTTGGGTTGTCAACCCGGACGCTCATCTGAGC
>CBDUPS010000370.1:0-2291 GCA_965369155.1 uncultured Spongiibacteraceae bacterium | reverse complement strand
CATCGCCTTCTAATTGAGCAAACCACTCGGCCTTAATATCTGTCTCCCCAGAACCGGAAAAACGCACCACATCACTCCAAACGCCTTTATCCAATACGTGGGTAATGGCCTCACTTGAGACATTTGCAATAATTTTGCCGTTAGCCGGAACCGTTCGAACTAGATGATGAAATTGGCGACAGATCGCCTCTAAATCATCAAAAATATCCCCATGATCAAACTCAATGTTATTGATCACTAAAGTGTGAGGTCGGTAATGAATAAACTTAGAGCGTTTATCAAAAAAAGCGCTGTCGTACTCATCGGCCTCCACCACAAAAAACCGCCCTTCCCCTAAACGAGCAGACGTGGCAAAGTTCTCAGGTACCCCACCAATTAAATAACCAGGCTTTAAGCCTGCATACTCTAAAATCCAAGCCAACATACTGCTGGTGGTTGTTTTCCCATGGGTACCAGACACGGCCATCACATGACGATTTGGAAGAATGTATTCCTGTAAAAATTGTGGCCCTGATGTATAAGGCAAGCCTTCATTTAATATGAGCTCTACAGAGGGGTTACCTCGGCTCATTGCATTGCCAATCACAAAAAGATCAGCTTGGGGGAGTTTTTCGGCCTCATAGCCTTCAAAAAGCGTAATATTCTGCTCTTGTAGCTGGGTGCTCATTGGTGGATAAACCGCAGCATCAGAGCCTGTGACTTCATGGCCTTGTGCTTTGACCAGTAATGCCAAGCTTCCCATAAATGTGCCACAGATACCCAAAAAGTGAATTCGCATTCACCACCTCTTATTCGTTACTTATTATTGGTTATTCCCCGTGACTAAGATAAAAGGCACAGCCCTATGGATTATGCTAATCTTACGGCCTTTTGAAAATAACAACCCAATGACCATTGTATCAAAATGCCACCTGAAAGGTTTTAAAAAATACACAGGCCCTTAGTAAAGGAAGTTACTCTTATGACGCAAAAAAAAACACCCAAAAAAAACACCCGTAAAAATGCCTTTTATGCACAATCCGGTGGCGTAACAGCCGTTATTAATGCCTCTGCAGCAGGCGTTATCGAAACAGCCCGGGAAAACAAAGACAAAATAGGAAAAGTATATGCTGGGCATAACGGTATTATTGGTGCCTTAACGGAACAACTCATAGACACCAGCAAAGAAAGTAAAAGCGCCATTGCCGCCTTAAGACACACCCCCGCCGGTGCTTTTGGCTCCTGTCGATATAAGCTCAAATCCTTAGAAGAAAATCGTGCTCAATATGAACGGTTAGTTGAGGTATTTAAAGCACATAATATTGGTTACTTTTTTTATAACGGTGGTGGTGACTCTGCGGATACTTGCCATAAAGTCTCACAAATCTCTGAGGCTATGGGCTACCCCATTCAAACCATTCATATCCCCAAAACTGTTGATAATGACCTGCCTTTTACGGATAACAGCCCAGGTTTTGGCTCCGTTGCTAAGTATGTTGCAGTAAGCACATTAGAAGCCAGTATGGATATTGCCTCCATGTGCGAAACCTCAACCAAAGTATTTATTTTAGAGGTTATGGGGCGCCATGCTGGGTGGATTGCAGCCGCAGGCGGCTTAGCTGCACAGGAAGAAGGTCAACCACCGCATATTATTTTGTTTCCTGAAGTGGCCTTTAATAAAGAGAAGTTTTTAAAGAAAGTCTCTCAAACGGTTAAGAAAGAAGGTTACTGTGTCATTGTCGCATCAGAAGGCGCGCAATATGCTGATGGCACGTTTGTGGCTGATGCCGGTAGTGCTGATGCCTTTGGTCACACCCAACTAGGTGGCATTGCCCCAACCTTAGCGCAAATGGTTAAAGAAGCCACTGGCTATAAATATCATTGGGCTGTGGCTGATTACCTACAACGCTCTGCTCGTCATATTGCTTCTGCTGTTGATGTCGAGCAGGCTTACGAGCTAGGAAAAGCTGCTGTAGAAAAAGCCTTAGCCGGTAAAAGCGCCATTATGCCAACGATTGTACGGGGTAAAGGTAAGCGTTATAGCTGGAGCATTGGTGAGGCACCTTTAGATAAAGTCGCTAATGTTGAAAAAATGATGCCTCGGAACTTTATTAGTAGTAATGGCATGAATATCACCCCCGCCTGCAGAGAATACCTTACGCCATTAATCCAAGGGGAGGATTACCCCCCTTATAAAAATGGTATTCCACAATATGTGCGGTTAAAGAAAGTTATGGTAGAAAAAAAGCTAAAAACACCTTTTACCATTTAAAAGAACGGCGTTTATCATGCTGAGCTAAGCAGGGATGCTG
>CBDUPS010000369.1:0-2295 GCA_965369155.1 uncultured Spongiibacteraceae bacterium | reverse complement strand
CATCATTGGCCGACCAGTTAGGTAGCTTTATGCCATACCACACTTTTTCATCTAAATTAACAACCAGCGTTTGCCAACCGGGATGGGCGGTTTGTAATCCTGAGCCAAAAATAAAACCAGGGTGTTCTGGGTTATTAAAGAAAATTTGCAGTTGGCTTTTTTTAGAAGCATAGATAGAGAGACGTAATTGATTGTAACTTTTATGAATGGTTCGTCTTTTTAAATTTAACGTAAAGTAAGTGTCTCTTCCGGTTGTTATTGTCTCAAGGCCATTCTCCCCAAAGCGTAGTTTACCTAATTCGTTGTAATCACCTTGTAAGTCTGTTGGTTGAGAAAAGTCCCAGATAAAAGGCGTTTTATTTTGTTGCTGTAGGGATAAATCAAACAATGCCCGTTGAGTTAACTGGTGACTCCATTGCTGCCAAGCCAAAGAATATAAAATAACACTACCAGCAATAAGTAAAAAACAGATAAGAGCAATAAGGGGTATTTTTTTTGTCATGATAGTTGCACGGCAGATTTATTAGTCGGAGGTGAGTGCGCTACGTATTGCTTCAATGCGTTTACGGTTAACACCTAAATCACTTTTGCCTAATCGAGAGGCTGAGCGCACAGCAATAATGTTGTTTTTAGGTTGATAATGAAACTCTACATCATCTACAAAACGAAATAGGCGGCTGGTGCTAGTGGCATAAATATAATTAGCCCCTTGTTTTATAATGGTGATGTTTTGTTTTTTTAATACCGTAGGTAATTTATTCCATAAGGGTGGCAAAGGCTTAATGTAATGGGTTTCATCCGTTATGGCCTCGTTGCTACCCACACAATTAGGTGAGCTTGGGCAAGGTATTAATGCATTTTTCTGTAACCCTAAGTTTGTAGGCGGTGTGCCGCCACAGGCAGTGAGGCTTAAAAAGGCGATAACGAGCCCTGTGGTAAAAAAAATCTTCATTTTATCGAATACTTTTATGAGTTTGTTTTAGAATAACGCATTATCAATTTTTATTATAAGTATGGACATCCATTATGACGCAATTTCTTATCGCTCCTTCTATTTTATCTGCTGACTTTGCTCGTTTAGGCGAAGAAGTAGACAAAGTGCTCGCATCAGGAGCCGACATTGTACATTTTGATGTAATGGATAACCATTATGTGCCTAACTTAACTATTGGGCCAATGGTATGTAAGGCGCTTAGAGATTACGGTATTACCGCTCCTATTGATGTTCATTTAATGGTTTCTCCGGTGGATAGCCTTATTGTGGATTTTGCCAAGGCCGGTGCGACTTATATTACCTTTCACCCAGAGGCATCTTCTCACATTGATCGCTCGTTACAGCTTATTAAAGATAATGGCTGTAAAGCTGGCTTGGTTTTTAATCCGGCAAGTAGTTTAGATGCGGCTAAATATGTGATGGATAAGCTGGATATGTTACTGCTTATGTCAGTTAACCCAGGCTTTGGTGGGCAAAAATTTATTCCGAATACACTTAATAAGTTAAAAGAAGCGCGGCAGCTTATTGATAACAGTGGCTATGATATTCGCCTAGAGGTTGATGGTGGGGTGTCGGCAAAAAATATTGCTGAAATTGCCCAAGCAGGTGCTGATACGTTTGTGGCAGGCTCGGCTATTTTTAATGCCGATGATTATCAGCAAGCGATTGATGCTATGCGTACCGAACTGGCTAAAGTAAGCCGTTAATACGCTATGAATAAATTACGGCAGCAATTTAATGGCAGCCTTCCACAAGCTATTTTGTTTGATTTAGATGGCACGCTAGTTGATAGCATCCCCGATTTAGCCGCAGCAGTTGATAAATTACGTGATGTGATTGGCCTGCCTCCTGCGGGAGTTGAACAGGTGCGGCTTTGGGTTGGGCAAGGGGCACGTTCTTTAGTGGGCAAAGCTATTTCTGATTATCAAGGTAGTGACTTATCTTTAGATAAGGCTCATCAACAGTTTTTAGGTTTCTATCAAGAGGTAGCTTCTTGTCATTCGGCCTTGTATCCGGGCGTGGAGCAGTGTTTACAGCAGTTAGTAAAAAATGACATAAAGCTTGCAGTAGTCACCAATAAGCCTGATCGATTTATACCAACGCTACTAGATAACCTTCACATCAGGCAATACTTTGACGGTATTGTAGGGGCGGATACCGTAGGAGTTTGTAAACCAGATCCTGCTCCTTTGTTCTATGCGATGAATGAATTACAAGCATTGCCCGAGAATACCTTAATGGTGGGCGATTCTATTACCGATATTGAGGCAGCGCGTAATGCCGGTGTGCAAGTGGTGGGG
>CBDUPS010000368.1:0-2296 GCA_965369155.1 uncultured Spongiibacteraceae bacterium | reverse complement strand
GGTACTTTTGCCTCTCCAGCAATCGCTTTTGCTAATAAGGTTTTACCCGTACCCGGTGGCCCCACCATTAATACGCCACGGGGAATATGCCCACCAAGTTTATGAAACTTAGCCGGATCTCGAAGAAAATCGACTAACTCACTCACATCGGCCTTTGCCTCATCACAACCGGCCACATCAGCAAACGTTGTTTTAATTTGATCTTCGCCCAACATTTTAGCTTTGCTTTTACCAAAGCTCATTGGGCCGCCTTTACCACCGCCACCTTGCATTTGCCGCATAAAGAAAACAAACACGCCGACAATAATAAGTACCGGTAATATGGCAAAAAATAATTGCGCCCAAAAACTACGGCCACTATCCGGCTCTGCTCCAACAACTTGAACATGGTGATTTAATAAATCGTTCATTAAGCCCGAGTCTTCAACCTGCGGCCTAACAGTGGTGAATTTTTCACCGTTTTGATATTCCCCACGAATATGTAAACCATCAATGGTCACCTTAGAGACTTTATCGCCCTGTACCTGCAGGATAAACTGAGAATAATCCAGTTTTTCACCCGTTTGTGGCTGATTAAATTTCTGGAATACTGTTAATAAAGCAATGGCAACAACCACCCAGAGCAATACATTTTTTACTAATTCGTTCAAGAAAACTCTCCAATGCCAGTATTAGCTGACAAAAACATATAATTTATCGTCTTTTATCTTACGTAAGGCCATTATAACAGACCTCAAACCATCACACCTAAAGCAGGCAAATAGATTCGATTACTTTCTCTTTATAATTAGCCTTTATAGCCCTTTGCCAACAAATAAACCTCAGGGGATCTTGGCCTTGAGGCTTTTGGTTTACGGGTGATAACTTTAGTATATTGGGCGCGTAAATCTTTAATTAGCTGATCAAAACCCTCTCCTTGGAACACTTTCATCAGTAATGTGCCATCAGGCTTTAATACCTGCCCGGCTAAATCCATTGCTAACTCAACTAAATGCATCCCTCTGGGTTGATCAACCGCCTTCATACCACTCATATTGGGGGACATATCTGAAATAACAAGGTCTGCCTTGTTTTTACCGCTGTTTTCAAGGGCGGCGAGAATTTCAGCAAGTACCGCATCATCGGTAAAATCACCCTGAATAAACGTTACATCAGCCAAACTATCTATTGGTAAAATGTCGGAAGCAATGATAACGCCATTACTGCCCATTTTTTCTGCCGTATATTGCGACCAGCCACCCGGTGCTGCACCTAAGTCAATCACGGTAAGTCCTGGCTTTATAATGCGATCTTTCTCATCAATCTCTTTGAGTTTAAATACAGCACGGGAACGATAGCCCAAGCGATGCGCCTCCTTAACATAAGGGTCATCAAAGTGCTCTTTTAACCAAGCTCGACTGGTTTTCGATTTAGCCATGCTATTCTCTTTGTGTATAAGCCGTGGTATTTATGCTTTTTACTATTTTAGTTTATTACCTTGACGGTGTTTACAGTACAATAGCGCCCTAAATATTTATTTAATAGAGACAACCGTTATGCCATTAAATTCTGCTCAAAAAAAACAATACCGTGCTATTGGACATCATTTAAAACCAATTGTTACTGTAGCAGGTAACGGTTTATCTGAGGCTGTTATTGATGAGGTTGAGCGCGCCCTACATGATCACGAGTTGATTAAAATTAAATTGGCTGTAGGTGATAAAACTGCTCGCCAAACGGCATGTGATCTTCTCTGCAAGCAGTTAACGGCTGAATTAGTGCAACTGATTGGCAACAACGCCCTATTACTACGCAAAAGCAATAAGCCCAACCCTAAGCTATCGAATCTACTAAGAGTTGAGTCTTAATTCGCATTTAACGTTTTTAGATATGTTTTACATCATCAATTTCGTACTCCACATCTCCTGCTGGAGTACGAACAACAGCTACATCACCAATTAACTTCCCTATTAATGCCCGGGCTACAGGAGAAGTGACTGATATTTTGTTTTGCTTTACGTCAGCTTCGTCTTCGCCAACGATGGTGTACGTTTGTATTTCATCAGTATCTAAGTTAGTTAAACTTACTGTGGTACCAAACAGAACTTTCTCACCCTGAGGGATAGTCGTTATATCAATGACTTGAGCATTACTTAACTTGCTTTCAATTTCTTGAATACGCCCTTCAGTGAAACCTTGTTGTTCACGGGCTGCATGATACTCTGCGTTTTCTTTTAAATCGCCGTGCTCACGAGCTTCGGCAATTGCTGCAATAATGCGGGGCCGCTCCTCGGTTTTTAATTGATGTAGCTCTTGC
>CBDUPS010000367.1:0-2309 GCA_965369155.1 uncultured Spongiibacteraceae bacterium | reverse complement strand
TTTCGCTACGTTTTTTTGCTGCTTCGCCTTCATGGCGCGCGGATTGTTATTCTTCCTGCTCATTTTCGTGCCTGATTAGTTACAGCAAGGCTTGCAGTGGGGAACCGCAACAAGTAAACTAATCAATGCCAATCAATTCGTTTACGCTTTTTGTTAGCGGCTCGGATTACCGAGAAGCCCGGTTAGCCGCCGGGCTTTTCACCATCTGAATCTTGCCTAAAATTCAAATTGTGTCTATTTCTTGTTCGACTTCTTCACACCCTCACCACATCCCGTGGTAACGCAAATAAATCTACCACACGATGCAGCCTTTTGCATCTGTTATGATCGGATTTCTTCGGATTCGTGACCAGGTAAGGCATTGCCCTGCCTACCCTGAAGGTTGCTTTTTATCCAGCTACTTGCACCCTGGGCCAGCCTAAGCCCATGCGCCAAGCCAGGATCGCACACTTCGGAATCTTCACCCGCCGCACATAAAAAACGCAAAAACTCATCTAAGTTCTTTATGGTACAAGAAAGATCACCGGTTATTAAGTTGTTTTGGTTATTTGGCATTCACTGGCCCCTTACCACTGTATAAATACACAGTTATTAGACCGAAAAAACGCTTTATTGGCAAGGAATTAAGGAAATGATGCTGCGAGTAGGAATGAAAGGGGATGGTGTAAGAAACAGAGTCTCCTGCTAATCAAGCAAGCGACCCCGTTTGTTTACATGTAATACACGGACGATAAATAAATCGGCTTGGTGCCAGCTTCATCATGGAGATCATAAACAGTAAATTGCTGACCAGTATCACCAATCTTTATGTTTGCAAACTCGGTTTTAACGGCTCCGGCATCCATATAAGATGCACTAGCTGTGTAGTGACGATTATGGGCTCTAATCGTCAGTTGCTCTCTTGTGTATGAGATCACATCAGCCCCGCTATCACCGTCTGGATAACCAAAATCAAACTGTAAATGCACCTCACGATATTTGAATGGCAATAAACTTGCGTAATTAACTGTTAGACCTTTAGATAACTTTCGGGGTGTTATGTTAAGCCGTTTTAGGCGTTCAGAAAATGTTGATGCAGCATGAAGCAGGCTTTTTATATAATCAACAGACATCCTCATTTCCTTAATATCAAACGTGTTCAAATTTGAAAACGCCTTGTCGTTAAGGATTATTTTATATGATGGTATGTTGTAAGACTGATAAATATAATATTCTGGTGTTGTAACTCCTCCAGATTGCTTCTGCCAGTAATAAGTATATCCCTTTGACATGGCATATTCAGCTAACCACTGGATTGAGTCCATACTTTCAGCCTGAAAGGGCACATAAAGTTCAAACGGCACTCCTGCCTGGGCTTTACTTTCAAATGAATCAACATCAATACAATAGTCATAGCTATGACTATCTACCAAGGTTTTTAAATATTGGCTTTCAACCTGACTAAACGCGCTGAAATCTGATTTCAACTTAACGCCATTAGCATTTTCCATAACTCTATTGGATCCAGGTCCGTACCCATCCCCCTGGTTCATGCCCCAAACATTTAATATCGGCACGATATCAATATCAAAGGAATTGATATTTTCATGCTGATAAGGATTACGTACTAGCGAATCAATAAATTGAGCCAATGCCATAGCACCTTTTACCGTACGCCCGTTAACTCCGGCAAAAATGAGTATTTTCTTGGACGCATGATCACGGGTTATTTGATACTTTGGTATATCAAAACTTCCTGACGCATCTTTACCTAAATTCGTTTTGCTAATCTTTGATGGGTACTCGACCACGAGAGGATCATAGACATTAGTTAAAATCTCGGTTGCACTCCATTGATAGTTGAAGCGACCACCAAACGCCGAATTAATCTCTTTCGCTTCTGAATGAACATCACTTCTTAATAGAGCTAATACCGCGTTGCCGTAAAACTCTAACGCTTTATAGCAATGGTACTCATCATTAAAGTCGTTACCCCAGGTATTTTCATTGGTTTCAGGAATAACTGTAACGACACCCTCACATGACCACCCCCACGACACAGAGTTGTTGTATAGATTACCTCCAATTTGGTACTCTGGTTCACGGTCTTTGATACGCTTGAACATATCACCGAAATAACTAGCAACCTCTTCCATTACGCTGACAACTGGAGTTGTGTCTTTATACACTAAGTAAATATCACCATATCCACTATGGTTAGCAACTGTATGCCAATCCATAATAAATGATAGTTCGTTTTTATATTCAGCAATAACATCTCGGATAATTCTGGTTTCAACGGCTTTGAACATCGTTTCACCAAATGGCGT
>CBDUPS010000366.1:0-2313 GCA_965369155.1 uncultured Spongiibacteraceae bacterium | reverse complement strand
TGATTCTTGATGAGAGTGAAAGAAACCCGATTCAACAGCCATAAATAATGAAATAGCTTGCGCGACAATATTACGGCGGTAGTGAAAAATAAAGTGTGGCTTGGAGAAAAGTGTTTTTACGTCAGCGAGTGCGATCATATCTTCTAGATGAGGGTACGCAACCTCTGCGCCAAATACACCATTAATTGATTGATGGGCTTTTTGCACGGCGGTGGAATATTCTTTAATACTAGGGAAACTATCGCCTAAGCCAAAACTGCCTGATTGGATTAAATCAGGATTAAACCATTCGCCAGGTTGCCCCATACGTTTAGTTTGCATTAGTAAAGTGGTTAACCAGCTACTACCTGAGCGAGGTGTGAATAAAACAATCAAACTTCTTAACGGTAGTGTGGGCACTCGTTTTGCTAGAGGGTTTTTAATAACCGGCCCAACCATTTGAGTAGCAAAGCAATCAGATATTCGATTACGCACGCGTGGTAAAGGTTTTAGTGGCGCTTGTTTTAAAAAGTGTATCAGGGCATTAGTGCGTTCAGGTAATTGGTGTTTTTTTACATACCAATCAATATTAAAAATTGGATTGGGTCTAAAGCCTTTTTCAGCACCTTCTTGTAAATAATGGATTAAAGGATTTTTTTCTTTACGATCCGCATTTAAATAAATATCAGAGTACCAACGGGTATGAAAATAAGGATGCGGCATTTCTCCGCGGCTATAACTCTTTTCAATAAAGTGAAATAGAGGACAACCAAAGGCTCCTTTAAATTCAGCCACCTGCCGATTACGACCTAGATACCACTCAGTATGAAATAAAATATGAGGGTTATATTTTAATGAACCCAGTTTCATGTAATGAGCTAAAGGGGCAATAGTTAGCGGGTTGCTTATTTGTGTTTGATAGTAGTTAGAGTCAAACAGAACATGGGTATTAAGATGCCAGTTTTCTTTGTTATTTAAATACTCTTCTAATAATACATAAGCTCCACTGCGTGGCGTATCGTCATTCATATCTTTGATATAAAGCTGCTGCAAGAAATAAGCGATATCAAATAATGGATGTGGTGATAATGTTTTAGTGTTGTTTAAAAAGTGCATTAAAGGATTTTTAACAGCAGCTTCTTTTTCATGCTCATTTAGTTGGTCTAAATAAAATGGAGGATGAAATAAGGGGTGAGGTGATATACCTCCACGGGTTCCAATACGTAAATAATGCGATAGAGGAGCGGTTGTCTGGCTTTTTACTAACTTGGGGTAAAACTGAAAATACCACGTAGTGTCAAATAGTGGGTGTGGATCATAAAGGTGACTATTATATTTTACATAGCTAAGTAAAGGCGCATGTAAAGGGGTGAGTTTGTTTTGCGATTGATAATGTTCTGGGGCAAATAATGGGTGCGTAGGCACTTGCCAGAGCTCTTTGTTGGTGACATAACAGGTTAATGGGTTACCCGTAACAGTAAAGCCTTTTGTCTTTGCACAGGATAAAAAATACTCAATATCAAATAATGGATGTGGATTTAAAAACTCGTCAGTGCATGAAAGAAAATGTTTTAAAGGATTAATAACTTTATGAATCCCTATTTTTTTTAGCTGTCTTTGGTAATAGAGGCTATCAAACAAAGGGTGGGGCGTACGTTTACTTTTATAACCGAAATAAACGTAGTGATTAAATTTATTAGAATGCGCTTCAGTAACATCCGCATTACGTTCTTCATACCATGATGCATCAAATAATGGATGTGGTGTGGTGTCATTATTTTTGGCGGCTAAAAAGTAAAGCAATAGGGGCTTCTTAACGCTATCGATTAAATACTGTTTTTTATACCATTTGGGATTAAATAAAGGGTCTGTTGCTAACTCCCAATTAGCAGGCGCTTTTATATAATGATTGATTAATACTTCAGAGGCAGAAAGAGACGGTGAAATGCCAGCCTGTTTCGTAAAGTATGCACAGTCAAATAATGGATGTGGGGATAACGTTTTTTTATTCTTTTTGTTAATAAAATGCAGTAACGGGTTTTTTATTTTTTTACGTTGCTTTAATGCAAATTGCTCAAGATACCAACGGTTATCAAATAAAGGGTGTGGATTGTATAGATGATGCCCTTCAGTTAAGTAATGTATAAGGCTAGGCTCTAGAGAGGAACAGTTAGCTTGCTCCTGATAAAAGTTGGCATCAAATAAAGGGTGAGTAGGTATATGCCAGAGTTCTTTGTGCTTAATAAAAAAGCTTAAGAGGTTCTCGGTGGTATAAATACCTTGGTTATTCAGGTTTTGCTCAAAGTAGCTTGTATCAAATAATGGATGAGGGAG
>CBDUPS010000365.1:0-2318 GCA_965369155.1 uncultured Spongiibacteraceae bacterium | reverse complement strand
GACCTCGCGCCAGTTAATACCCGCATCTTTTAATGCGTCACGGGCGGCTTTAACACCGTACTCTACAAAATTATGACCCCATTTCCCCCAAGGGTGCATACCAACGCCTAGAATGGCTATTTCTTTAGACATTTGATTCTCCTTCGGTTTATTGGGCGGTTTTGGAAGCAGGTTGCCACTTCCATGTCATTTTTATGTCGTCTTCGTCTTCAAACAAAGGCTCTAGTACCAGCTCCATTTCCATACCGGCTTTAAGGTCTGTAACATCAACCCCTTTAATGGCTTGTCCTAAAACAATCATTTTTTCTTTGTCTAACTCAACCGCAGCAATGGTATAAGGCACAAAAGGATCTTCGGCATTAAATGGCTCTGGTGGTTTGTAACAGGCGTTGGTAAAAGACCAAAGCTTACCTGTGCGACTTAATTGCACGGAATCAAAGGTTTCGCTTTCGCAATCGGGATTGCGACAGAATTTTATTTTTTGTGGGGGGAAGGCATAAGTTCCGCAGCTAGTGCATTGGCTGCCAATTAAATGAGGTTGTCCCTCATCCATGGTAAACCAACCGTCGAGGGCGGGAACCTTGGGTTTATCACTCATGGTGTTCTCCAAGCTAATATCAATTGCAGTAAGTAGTTTTTTTAAACTGGCGCTAGAATACTATCGCTATCATCGAGCTTCAATAAAAGGCTGTTATCATACCAGTATCGTACTTATATTATCGAAGCGATTTTTCGGTGAAAGTATTTGTCATGTTATGTGATTGTCTTTGCTATTGCTGTTTTTTTAACTAAAGGCGAAGCTTAGTTTGCAAAATGTTGGTAGATATTTTGGATATATTCAAAAGGAGGGGCCATGAAAATACAATTTACTCCTGAGCAAGAAGCACTTCGTAAAGAGCTTCGGGCTTATTTTAATGAACTAATGACACCAGAGTTAATAACAGAAGTAGGGCGTACCCCAGGTGAAGGCGGTGGGCCACTGTTTTGGCAGGCAATGGAGAAACTCGGTAAAGATGGCTGGATCGGTGTGGGTTGGCCTAAAGCGCTTGGTGGCCGTGGCTTAACCGAAATGGAGCAGTTTATTTTTGTTGAGGAAGTGATGCGGGCAGGGTTTCCTTTCCCATTTTTAACCTCTGAATCTGTTGGACCTATTTTAGCGGAGCATGCCTCTCCTCGATTACAAAAATTATTAGTACCCAAAATTCTTGGTGGGCAGATTAATATTGGCATTGGTTATTCTGAGCCAGGTGCGGGAACCGATTTATTATCCCTTAAAACCACCGCTAAAAAAGAGGGTGATGAGTGGGTGATTAATGGGCAAAAAATGTGGACGTCCTTAGCCCATCATTCCGAGTGGATATGGCTTGCCGCTCGAACCAACTTTGATCCTGAAGTTAAAAAACATTCACGAATCTCTATCTTTTTAGTGCCTACTAGCAGTGAAGGTTATAGCTTGTCGCCAGTACATACGTTGGGTGATGTGCGTACTAATGCTACTTATTATGACAATGTGCGTATTCCAGAAGATCATCTCGTGGGCGAGCTTGATATGGGCATGATGCTTATTTTTAGTCAGTTAAACCGAGAAAGGCTCTCCTTGGTTAATAGTGGTGCTTGCTCTAGTTTATTTAATCAAGTGGTTGAATGGGCGCAGCAAACCGATAACCCCATGGGTGGCAAAATAATTGATCAGTCTTGGGTGCAGCTAAACTTAGGGAAGTGTCGAGCAGGATTGGAAGCGTTAAAGCTTATTTGTTATCGCCAAGCCTCAGAAATGACAAAAGGCAACTTAACCATGGAAGATGCCTCGGCCGCCAAAGTGTACGGAACCGAGTTTTTTGTTGAGTTATATCGTCGTTTAGGGGAAGTGTTAGGGCAAAGCGGTGTGCTACATCGTGATTCAGAAGGGGCAATCTTAAGAGGCCGGCTAGAAATGATGTATCGAACGGCATCTATTATTACCTTTGGTGGTGGTACTAACGAATTGCAACGAGATCTAATAGCACGTGGCGGTCTTAGCATGCCTCGGGCAAAACGATAAAAGGAGTGTTTGATGGATTTTTCATTTAATGAAACACAGCAAGAAGTACAAAGTTTAGCGGCGCAAATTTTAACCGATATGGCACAGCCTGAGCGGTTAGCAATAGTAGAAGCCCAAGAAGACCGCTTTGACGAAGTGCTATGGAAGCAACTCGCCGAGTCTGGTTTGTTAGGTGTGGCATTAAGCGAAGCCTCAGGGGGTATGGGCTTAGGCTTTACCGAGCTTTGTTTGTTTATTGAAGAAGTAGGCCGTACCGTTGCCCCTGTACCTGTCATTC
>CBDUPS010000364.1:0-2320 GCA_965369155.1 uncultured Spongiibacteraceae bacterium | reverse complement strand
CATTCTGACCATACCAATCAAGCAATACCCGTTATAGTTTATAGCAGGCTATACAAATATGTTATGGATCTATTTCAAGACGAGTCTTTTGGCTTAGGCTTATCAGGTACCGCACCACCTGGCACCTTTAGAATGATGTGTTTATACATTATCCACTGTAAAAACCTACGTCAGGCGATTTTGCGCTCTAATGAGTTTTTTGATTTTTGTGCCAGCTTTAACTCAACCACTAAAATAAAAAATAAAACTAACGCCCTACAGCCTATAAAAAAAATGAAATCTGGTGATGTTTTATGCCGGCTCATTAATATTAACCGCTCACCACAACATACTTCTTCACACTCCGATGCCAGTATTTTATATATGATGCACCGCTTTTACTGCTGGCTTATACAAAACGATATTCCTTTAAAAGGCATTCACCTAACCACCACAGAGCCTGTATCACAAGAGCTATTTTCACGGCTATTTAGCACCGACGTACAATTTAACCAGCCAAGCACGGCTTTGATTTTTTCAGAAAAATACCTAGATGCCCCCATTAAACAAACAGAAAACAGTTTAAAGAGCTTTTTAAAAACAGCCCCCTACGAGCTTATTTCTGGCTCTTCTATCTCTAACAGCAAAACCTCTTTTATTGAACAAGCACTACTTGTTATTCATCAAGATTTTAACCATCATTTTCCTAGTGCCGAAAAACTGGCTAAAAAAATGAATATATCCTCTCGCACCTTACATCGACGTCTGCAGCAAGAAAACACTACCTATCAAGCGTTAAAAGATGATAAGCGAAAAGTAATGGCGACTAATTATTTAGATAAAAAAGAACTGCCCATCAGTGCGGTAGCAACATTAATGGGCTTTAATAACACCAGTGCCTTTGACCGTGCCTTTAAAAAGTGGACAGGGCTCTCCCCCAATCAATATCGCCTAACAACTATAAAAAAACAGCAGGATAAAAAATGAGTTCTCCCGAGTGGCAACACAAAAAAAATTACTTTGAAAAATTTTTAACGGTGTACGGGCGCAAACCTGTTATAGAGGCATTAAAAGACAACAGCTTAACCGTAGAGACCTTACACCTTGCCGAAAGTAACAAGCCTTCTAGTATTATTAGCGATATGCTTTATTTAGCAGAAAAGCGTGGTATCGCCGTGCAGTATCACGACAAACTGGCCTTGTCTCGTATCAGTCGCAATGGCAAACAAGACCAAGGGGTTGCTGCCGATGTACTTATGAACGGCTTTAAAAGTTTAGATGACTTTATTGATGACGCTCAAGAAAACACGGTATTAATAGCTTTAGATGGCATTAACAACCCACAAAACTTAGGTATGATTATTCGCTCAGTAACCGCCAGTGGCTGTAATGGTTTACTGCTATCAAGCAAAGAAAACACTCAACTTTCGCCCTTAGTGGTTAAAGCGAGTGTCGGTAGCATCTTCTCAGCACCTATTATAAAAGCGCCAGCACTCTACCCTGCCTTGGTTAAATTACAAGAAAATGGCTATAAAATAGCCTCGTTAACAGGTGACACTGCTGATAGTTTATTTAACTATCAGCGCGGCAAAAAAACGGTATTTGTATTAGGTAACGAAACAGAAGGTGTCTCAAAAGCTGTTTTAGAATTATCTGATAAGCGATTAAAAATACCCATGCAAAATGGCATTGAATCGTTAAATGTAGCTGTAGCTGCGGCTTTGGTAGCGTTTTACTTATAATAACTCACGACCCTTCGACAGGCTCAGGGAGAACGGGGAGCTCAATTAATCCATCATGATCCGTACATCCTGAGCCTGTCGAAGGAGTACAGAACAGAATATCAATTAACGGCTCTCCAACACACCCAAGACAATTGAAGAATGCTACAAGCTAATTAATGCCTGCGCCTGGTATTAGCAAAGTGTACTATTTTTTCCTCATCACTTTCTTTGGCGTGTCTTAAGGCTATCTCGGTGTTTTCTATCATTAACTGGCGGTTATGCCCTAAGTGGGGATACTGAGTTTCTATACCAATACATATATTGATGATGGCATTTTCATCGCCACCGATAGCATCGTTACTTACTTGACGTGCGAGTTTTTCAGCTAAGGCTATGGCTTGGGTCTCTGATGTTTCTGGTAACAGTAAGGCAAACTCTTGGCCTCGATAACGGCATAACGTGTCGGTAGGCCGTGAAACCACTTGTCGAATAATGTTGGCAACATCTTGTATGGCTTTGTCCCCTACTCGATAACCAAATCGTTCATTTAAATGATTAAGATTAATAACATCAATCATCATTACTGATAACGGCCCTTCTAAATCAATTAGGCTATC
>CBDUPS010000363.1:0-2335 GCA_965369155.1 uncultured Spongiibacteraceae bacterium | reverse complement strand
AGTTAAATGGCTTAATAATTCACTGGAGAAAAGTTGATAGTGTCGAGCGCTACTGTTTTTTAGCAACAAAAACCACAGGGCAACAGCCACGGGTAAGCCGAATAACCAAAGCGGTTCTAGAAAGTGAAAGTTCTGTAAAAACTCACTCATATAAACCCCCTTGCTTTTTAGTAAAGCGGCTAATCATTTGGCTTAATACTAACAATAAACTACAAATCACAGCGCCTATTAACGGCCATTGAAATAAGGGGAGGCGAGGGCGAAGGGTTTTACTTTTGGTATCTATTTTTTCTATTCGGTTAAGGGTTTTGTAGGCTTGTTCAAGGGCATGGCTATCACGGGCTCTAAAATATTCGCCCCCAGTTAGTTGGGCAATTTCTCGTAAGGTGCTTTCGTTTATTTCAGTAAAGGTTTGTTGTCGTAAGCCAAAAAAAGACGAGCGGCTATCACTACCTACGCCAATGGTATGTACTTTAATGCCATATTCTTGGGCTATTTTTGCGGCTTTTATAGGGTCTAATAAACCTGCCGTATTGGTACCATCGGTTAAAAGAATGAGTACGCGACTGGCAGCGGGGAACTTAGCTAATTGTTTGGTAGCTAAACCAATGGCATCACCAATGGCTGTGGCGCGGCCAGCAAAACCAATTTGAGCCTCATTTAATAACTGTTTTAATGTTTTGTGATCAAAGGTAAGCGGTACATGCAGAGTAGCTTCATCGGCAAATAAAATAAGGCCTAACTTATCGCCACGACGTTGCTCAATAAATTTCCCAACAATATTTTTTACCGCAACAATACGAGAGACTTCTTGCCCAGATATTTCCATGTCAGGCTCTTCCATTGATTTAGACAAGTCAACGGCTAGCATTAGATGACGAGCCTGTGTGGGTAGTGTTACGGCATCACCCATATAGTAAGGTCTGGCAGCGGCAGTAAGTAAACAAAGCCATAACAAGAGTAATAAAAACTGCTGGGGCTTTTTACTACGGGCAATCGTACTACGATGACTATCAATTTTTTTAAGATTGCCGATGGGTAAATATAAGGCAGTTAGCTCTTCTTTGGCGGCAGGTAATAGTATCCAAATAAGAATCGGTAAGGGCAGTAAGGTAAATATCCATAACCAATCAAATTGTATGTCAGTGATATTCATAGGTTTCCCCCCTTAGCTTTGAGGTTTTTTTTAGCTTTAAGGGGTTTTTCGGGGGCATGCAACAGCCAATGTTCTGCTGCATCAAAGACGCTTGAGAGATCCTCTATATTTTGCTTTTGATATAAGTGACAAGCCAGGGGTTGTAGAGGCTCTTGTGCTTGCTTTGTGCTACTGGATAAAAACATAAGCCACTGTTCGCCATGTAGCGCGGCTGCCTCAGAATAACCTAAGGGGCCGATGGCGATGGCTTTAAGTAGTTGGTTGCATTGCTGTAATGCGGTTGTGCTGGTGAGCTGTTGCTGCTGCCACTGTGTTTTTTGCCTAAGTAATTGCTGCTGCCATTGTTTTCGTTGTTGGCGTTTTTTATAGCGGCAGTAACCGATATAAATAAGATAACCGATAGCCGCTAAACCAAGTGCTAAGAGTATCCACCAACCATAGGCAGGTGGCCAAAAGCCGATAGGTGCTGGTGGATGAATATCTTTTAATTGCTCTAACTGCTGTTGAATAGGGCTGTTCATCGTCTTGCCCTCGTCTCAGTAATGAGCAGATCAAATAAGGGTGCTTGAGTGGCTATTTGTGTGTGGGGAATCCGTAGCTGGGTTAAATGTTGGTTGAGTGTTTTGTATTGCTGCTGAAAACGATTTTTCCAACTTAATTGATTTTTTTTATTACCATCGATAACAAAATCTTTTTCCCCATCATTAAAGCGAAATGCCCCAGAGGGAATGCTTTTTTCAAACTCATCATAAACATCTAAACACACTACTTGGCAGTGCTTGGCTATTTTTTGTATGTATTTTTGGCATTGCTCGTTGTAACCAAAAAAATCACTCACAATGTAAACTGTGGTGCCGGGTAAGGCTACATGGCTGGCTCGTTTTAGGTTTTCTTCAAGGGCAGATTCTTGGGCTTTATTGTTACGGTTTAACTGATGATTAAATGTGTTAATTTTTTCTAAAAGGTGGGCAATGTAACGACGGCCATTTTTAGGACGTAATTCGCAGGTGTCATTATCATTAAAAATAATCGCGCCAATTTTTTCGTTATGGGTAAAAGCAACCCAAGCAAAAATAGCCGCAATATGAGCTGCAGTGACCGACTTCATACAATGAGTGCTACCAAAAAAAAGGGATTGCCGTTGATCCACTACAAGTAAAACAGGGCGTTCTCGCTCCT
>CBDUPS010000362.1:0-2335 GCA_965369155.1 uncultured Spongiibacteraceae bacterium | reverse complement strand
AGCAGGTATTACTGCAATGACAATGGGTGCTGCTCAGTTAATGATTAAATATGGCATTACTTGTAACGTGATTATGCCCCGTGGTCGCACCGACATGACCGATCAAGGCCCAACCGCTGAAATGTTTGCAGCGCCTAAAGATGGCTTTGATATGTTCAACCCCGAAAACGTAGCGCCATTGGTGGGTTATTTAGCCTCTCCAGAGGCGGGTAAAATTTCTGGTGAAGTAATGATTGTTTGGGGTAATCAAGTCAATATACTTCAGCGTCCTACCATTCTTCCTGCTCACGCAAGTGCCAGTGGTGGAAAATGGACATTGGATGAGTTGCATGATTCATTGTCGAATCATTATGATGAAAACTATGTGCCGGTTTGGGGTGGTTTTTCTGTTCCTCCACAGTAAATGTGTTTTTGAAGTACAAAGGGAGTGGTATGAAAATACCGCTCCTTTTTTTATGGCTCAATATCATTTTTATCACCCGCTGCGGTATAGCGGTATAATGATTTTTTTTACAGGTTAATAATTAATAGGTAGAGCATGACATATCTTAAACAGACTAAAAAAATAGCGCTTATAGGTATCACGGGCTTTCTCTTGGCAGGTTGTGCCAGTGACGGTGGATTTAATACCAATGCGGCATTGGCTTTAGGTATGGGTGCGTTACAGGTTGCCACCTTAGATGAAGGCAGCGTCAAGCAAGCCTCAACCTTATCAGCGCAACAAATGGATAAAGAAAGCAAAGTCGCGGGGGCACATACGCAATACGATAAACGCTTACAAAAATTGACCCGTGATTTACAGGTAGTGGGCAAACATCAATTTAATTATAAAGTGTATCTAAGCCGCGACCTTAATGCCTTTGCTATGGCTGATGGTACGGTACGGGTTTATTCAGGTTTAATGGATGTCATGCCTGATGATCAGCTTGCGGCTGTTATTTACCATGAAATAGGCCATGTGGTTAATAAACATACCTACAAACAAATGCGTGAAAATGTTCTTACTAATACGGCGTATAAAACCCTTGAAAGCACTGGTGGCACCATTGCTGATTTAACTGCCTCACAATTAGGGCAAATAGGTTTTGCAGCGGTGAATGCTCATTTTTCTCAATCAGATGAGTTAGAGTCAGATGCTTTTGCGGTTAACTTTTTAAAGCAAAGAAAAGAAGACCCTAGTGCGATGTTAAGGGCGATTCAAACCTTACAAAAACATTCTGGAGCCTCTAATAGCAGTTTTTTAAGCACCCACCCATCAAACGAAAAACGTATCGAACGCATTAAGCAAATGCTATAGGCCACACATGAGTAAAGAGGTTATTTATTATGAAGACATCGCCTTAAATGTGCCGATGTTTTCCCGTTATTACACCTTAACCGAAGCAGATATTATCAGCTTTGCCCAGCAGTGGAACCCTGAGCCTTTTCATATTGATCCGCAGGTAGCAGCGCAATCACCGATGGGTAAAATATTTGCCGCCGGTCCTCACTTAATTGCTATTGCCACCAAACTTACCAATGAGTTTCGCCCACGACCTGAAACTATCGCTGGTATGGGCTGGGATGAATTACGCTTTAAAACGCCAGCCTTTGCCGGAGACAAATTGTATGTTGAGAATACCGCAATTAATAAAAGGCGCTCAAACAGTAAACCCACCACGGGAATCGTCGAGTATCAATTACGGTTGTTAAAAGGTAATGGCGTCGAGGTGTTAACTTATCGGGTTACCTGTTTAATGCAGTGTAAAAACTCTCCTAAGGAATCACAGTGAGCCTGCCGGATAAAGACCAAAGTTATCCATTTACGACACTTATTGATGTAAGAGTTGGAGATTTAGTAGGTGGAGTTCATGTGGGTAACCAAACATTAGTTGCCTATATTAACGAAGCGCAAATGCAGCTGTTTAAACAGCTAGGGTTTGCTGATTTAATCATCAATGGCTTAATGCCCATTAACCGACACATCGAAGTGAGTTATATGGCTGAGGCTAAATATGGCGATAGCTTAACTGTATCGGTGGCGATTAATGAGTTTGCTGAAAACCATTATCAAAGTGTTTTTAAAGTGGAGAAAAACCACTCTAAAAAAGTTGTCTGTGTTGCGGCTATGCAAATGATGTTTATTGATATAGCCAAAGGTGGTAAAGCCCCTGTTCCTAATGCATTTGTTAACGCTTATCAGAGCTTGTTAGCATAAAGCTACTCTCACTATTCTTTTTTTAAAATATAAGTTACTGGCCTTAAAGTTTTTTGGGCAGCTATTTACTTGATTTATACGCCGTACTATAATTTGGTGCACTGTACTTATTCTATTTAAAAAGGTGAACTTATGCAT
>CBDUPS010000361.1:0-2341 GCA_965369155.1 uncultured Spongiibacteraceae bacterium | reverse complement strand
TGTACAAGGCTAAGCCGCGCTAATACAGGCTTTGTGCTATTTCTTCTGTAATCTAGCAACACCTATTTTTTTAAGATAAAGGGATCAAATGATGATTAGAAATGACTGGCAACGCAGCGAAGTAGAGGCATTATTTGCTAAACCCTTTATGGATTTGTTGTTAGAAGCTCGGCTTACCCATCGGCAGCATTTTCAGCCTAATGAAGTACAAGTAAGTACACTTTTGTCGATAAAAACCGGAAAATGCCCAGAAGATTGCGCCTATTGTCCACAAAGTAACCGTTATGACACCGGTTTAACCGAGCAAGAGCTAATGGAAGTGCATAGCGTATTAGAGCAGGCGAAAAAAGCGAAACAGGCGGGTTCTACCCGTTTTTGTATGGGGGCTGCGTGGCGCTCACCTAAAGACCGTGATATGCCGGTTATTTTGTCGATGGTAGAAGGGGTTAAAGAGTTAGGGCTAGAAACCTGTATGACTCTGGGTATGTTATCCGAAAGCCAAGCAACATCTTTAGGGCAAGCAGGGCTTGATTACTACAACCATAACTTAGATACCTCCCCAGAATATTATGGCGACATTATTACTACACGCACCTATTCTGATCGTTTAGACACTCTAAGCCATGTACGCAATGCGGGTATGAAGGTGTGCTCTGGAGGTATTGTGGGTATGGGAGAGGATGCTAGTGACCGTGTGGGTTTGTTAATGAGTTTAGCTAATTTACCTAAGCACCCTGAAAGCGTACCTATTAATCAGCTAGTGCGAGTAGAAGGCACACCACTACAAATTGGTAAAGATATCGACTCCTTTGATTTTCTCCGCACGATTGCGGTGGCGCGTATTATGATGCCAGAGTCCCACGTGCGTTTATCCGCAGGGCGAGAAGATATGAACGATGAGATGCAGGCATTAGCCTTTATGGCTGGGGCAAACTCTATCTTTTATGGTGAGAAGCTACTTACCACGCCTAATCCATCAGAGAATGATGACATGGCATTATTTGCCCGTTTAGGTATTCGTCCTGAAGCCAGCCATACTCAGCACTCCCCTGAAGAGGAAGCACAAAGCCTGCAGCAAAAAGTGGCGGAACAAAAAAACAATGCCTTCTTTTATGATGCCAGTAAGGTACAGATTGAAAAAACTGCTTAGTTCCATTTTTAGTACGACACACTGTAGTACGCACCATGAGCTTTGATACGTTACAACAGGCGCTGCAAGAGCGCCGTGAGCAGCACTTATACCGTAACCGTCGTTTAGTGAGTTCCCCTCAAGGGGCGCAGCTTATGGTAGACGGCGCCTCATTTTTATCTTTTTGTAGTAACGATTATTTAGGGCTGGCAAATGCTCCAGAAGTGATTACCGTCTTTAAAAATGCGGCTGATACTTATGGCGTGGGTGGTGGCGCTTCTCATTTAGTTTGTGGTCATAATATTGAACACCATTTGCTTGAAGAAGAAATGGCGGTATTTTTGAATCGCCCTAAGGCACTACTTTTCTCCACCGGTTATATGGCTAACTTAGGGGTTATAAGTGCCTTGCTAGGTAAGCAAGATGCAGTGTTTGAGGATAAGTGGAATCATGCATCGTTATTAGATGGTGGCTTATTATCCGGGGCGCATTTTCAGCGATTTTTACATAACGATATAAGCAGTTTAGAAAAGAAACTGGCTCGTAGTTCTGCGGTGCGTAAATTAATTGTGGTTGATGGTGTTTTTAGTATGGATGGCGACTTAGCTTCGTTACCGGAGTTATGCCATGTAGCTAAAAAGTATAATGCTTGGGTAATGGTGGATGACGCCCACGGGTTTGGTGTGATGGGAAAAGAGGGGCGAGGCTGTGTCTCGCACTTTAATTTAACCACTGATGATGTACCCATACATATGTGTACTTTAGGCAAAGGTATAGGAACTTTTGGTGCCGTGGTAGCAGGTAGCGAAGCCTTAGTAGATACCTTAGTACAATTAAGCCGCCCTTATATTTATACCACATCACTGCCCCCGGCAATTGCTGCGGCAACACGAGCCAGTTTAAAAATAATACAAACACAATCGTGGCGCCGTGAAAAACTGCAGGCTTTAATTAAACAATTTCGCCAAGGGGCTGAGCAATTAAACTTACCCTTAATGCCATCAGATACCCCCATTCAACCTTTACTTATTGGCAGTTCAGAAAAAGCCATGCAGGTAAGCAAAGCCTTAGAAGAAAAAGGCATTTTAATTTCGGCTATTAGGCCACCCACGGTGCCAAAAAATACCGCTCGCTTACGCATTACATTAAGTGCCAGCCATAGCGAAGAACAGATTGATTATTTATTAGAGCAATTAAATAGCTTGCGTAGTT
>CBDUPS010000360.1:0-2344 GCA_965369155.1 uncultured Spongiibacteraceae bacterium | reverse complement strand
TATAAGATGGTCGTCGAGTATCAGTTGTACTAACCGATAGCGCTAATAAAGAACCGTCTACGACAGCTTTTATTTCTGGTGAAACTTGGTCGGTAAATATAGGAAGTCACTTTGCAAATGGTGCTGCCATTGGGCCAGTGTCTATAAAAGTCAGTAGCTCTGATATAGCAGGCAATGCTGCACAAGATACTATTGTTGCTGATGGCTCTGTCGCTATAAGAGGTATTAATCTTTTAGATAATAGTGATTTAGGGGTTTCTAATACTGATAATAAAACTAATGATAATACCCCAACTATTGAAGGTTATTCTGGTTTAGCTAATGTCGGTTCTTCTGTTGATATTACCAGTAACTTAGAGGGTGTATTAGGTAGTACAACCGTGGGTGCCGATGGCTATTGGCAAATGACACTACCTCAATTAAGTGATGGCGATCACTTGATATCTGCCACAGTTACGACGCCAGATAGTAGCACTCTCACATCAGCACTTAATATTGTGATTGATACCCATGCAGAGATTACAATTGATGAGCCCATAATTAATAATAGCAACTGGGTTATTGATGATTTTACTTTAACGGGCACAGTAGCAGGTGTTGAGAATGGTAAACGAATAACCATAAACTTTATGGATGAGGGTGTTAGCTCTTTGAGTAGAAGTGCCTATGTATCAGGTGGGGCATGGTCGCTTGATGTGAGTGGCCACGGTTTTTACGGAGCACAGTTTGGCTCTGGAAAGGTAACCTCAATAGTTGCCAGTGTTGAATACGAAGCAGGGAACAGTTCATCAGATACGGTGAACGGCCTTTCGTTAACTTCAGCTATTGATGTAGCTACACTGGCTAACGGCGAGTATGTGGTGTTACTTAAAACACCAGCAGGTTTTTCAGTACAGCAATATCATTCTCCAGAGTCTCCCATAAGTAGCCCTGTAGAAGTAGATGCAGGAGGTTATAATTATGTTCTCTCTGCCATTAATAACGGTAAGGGCTATGTGGTCTTATCAGGTAAGCAAAACGTTGCTTGGAGTAGCGATTATAGCGATAATTCTGTTTTTTTAGAGGGTCAGTCATGGACTTTTGATGATGAGGCTACGCTAGTTAATAGCGAAACCTTTCAAAGTGATAATATTAATTCTAATGTAGGTGCAAATGTTAGTGAAGAGCTTTCCTATAGCCAATTTATTCAACATTTAGACACTGGTGGTTTTTTAGTGAGTCAAACAGGAGCCACTTACGATAGCTGGGAAGACACTCGCTGGGTTAGGGGCGTATTTTATCCCAAGTTCTACCCTGTGAGAGATTACTATTTGGAACAATCACCCTATACCAGTACTACTCTTTTTGATGCTAATGGCGAGTTGCTTGGCCAGTACGATTTAGGCGAAGTGCAGGCATTGCAGGCGGCTCCCTTATCCGATGGAAGTATTTTTAATGTGTCACTAAGTTTTGATTATACTTCCGTTGATTATGGCGACTCAAGAACTGATATAAGCTCATACCACTATGATAATTATGTAGGCCATATATTTGGGCCAGAAGGTGAGTTATTCACTCAATTCAACTTCTCGTTGAACGAGTTAGTAGATAACACAATATGGGGGCAAGTACCCACCACGGACCTCACTGACTTTATACTTTCGGCAGATAACGATGGTTTTACAATGTTGTTTAATTCTGGGGATGTGATTAGCCATCAGTTCTCAGATATTTTTGCATCCAAAGGCATTCGCCTAGCCGATGAAAGTAATTCAGGCTCTATCTTTGATACGGTAACAAACGATTTAACCGCAACACTTGAAGGGGCTTCGGTAACAGCGGGTAGCGTGGTTACTTTCTCCAGCAGTATTGATGGAGCTTTAGCAGGGCAGGCAGTTGCAGACGGCGTAGGTAACTGGTCATATACCACACCCACATTAAGCCAAGGTGACCATTGGATAAACGCCACGGTAACAGCACCTGATAGCTCTGTAGTAAATCGAGCGATAAAGCTTACTATTGATACTTATGCTGAGGTTTTTATTGATCAAGTGGTAAGAGGTGAAGCAGGGGAATTTACCGTAGCAGGAAGTACTGCAGGTATTACCAGTGGTCATTTAATCACGGTAACCCTTACCGATATAAATAATGTTAGCGTATCGGTTGATACGCGGATTATGAACGATGCGTGGAGTATTGATTTACAGGATGAGCTTTTAGCGCTTGATTTAAGCGATGTGACTATTGATGTTAGTGCAACGGATACTGCGGCTAATAATGCAACCGCTCAGGTGAATATGGCGTTAGATACACCGTTAGAAGTACCCACCGTTAATGTCGTTGACACCACCAACACACATCCATG
>CBDUPS010000359.1:0-2348 GCA_965369155.1 uncultured Spongiibacteraceae bacterium | reverse complement strand
GCTACTTTAGCCCGCAATGGAGAAACCCTGCGGATTGTCGGCAACCTGCCTTACAATATTTCCACACCGCATATTTTTCATTTATTGACTTACCATAAACTGATAAGTGATATGCACTTTATGCTACAAAAAGAAGTGGTAGAGCGCATGGCATCAGTACCCGGTGAAAAAAGCTGGGGTCGCCTAGGTATCATGACTCAGTACTACACCCAAGCTCAGTTTTTATTTTCTGTACCCCCTGAGGCATTTAGCCCAGCACCCAAAGTTGAATCTGCCATTGTTCGACTACAGCCTTACAGTGATATCCCCGTAAAAGCCGATAATGAAAAAATGCTCGCCACGGTAGTGCGCACCGCGTTTAATCAGCGCCGCAAAACTCTACGCAACGCATTAAAGCCACTTATTAAAGATTTATCGTCTACCGAATTAGAAAGTGCCACGGGTATTGATATGGGATTACGACCAGAAATGTTATCCTTAACCAACTTTATTCATCTTAGCAATCAAATCAGTTTACTCATTGAGCCACAATAAGTGTTATGACTATGCATCCTATCATCCATATTACTATTCATACTCAATACGTTCCTGAGCAATCTAACCCTACAGATAACCGCTACTTTTTTGCTTATAAAATTAATATTCAAAATAATGGCGACGAAAGTATTCAGTTACTGTACCGCCACTGGATTATTACCAATGGTGATAATCACGTAGAAGAAGTTCGTGGGGAAGGTGTTATTGGTGAACAACCGCATATTGCCCCCGGTGAAGCCTTTGAGTATACCAGCGGTGCTTTATTAGCCACCCCTGTGGGCTCCATGAAAGGGAGTTATCGAATGATTACCGAAAGCGGTAGAGTATTTGAGGCTCCCATTCCTCGCTTCACCTTATCTCGGCCTAATGCGCTTAATTAATACAGGTATCAAATGAGCACTTACGTGGTGGGTGATGTTCAGGGTTGTTTTCCTGCCCTACAATGCTTACTCAACACCGTGCAGTTCTCCCCTAACAAAGATCGATTATGGTCTGTGGGTGATATGGTTAGTCGTGGCCCACAATCTTTAGAATCACTGCGTTACTTTTATTCTCTTAGGAGCTCGGCAACCGTTGTTTTAGGTAATCACGATTTACATTTATTAGCCCTGTATTATAAAAAAGCCTCAACCACCCAAGCAGATTTACTCCGCATTCTTAGCGCCGATGATGCTCCACAGCTTATACATTGGCTACGTCAGCAACCCTTGGTACATTACGACAAGCACTTTAATACGGTTATGGCCCATGCGGGTATTCCCCAACAATGGGGCATCGAAAAAGCACTGCTATTAAGTGGTGAAATCGAAAAAGCCTTACAAGATGATGAGCAGTGCCCGTTATTTTTACAAGCCATGTACGGCAACTCACCAAATCAGTGGGACGAGCAGTTACAAGGTATGGAGCGCCTTAGGGTGATTACTAACTACTTTACTCGTATGCGATTTTGCCACACCGATGGCGCATTAGACTTTCAAGAAAAAACCTCACCTGAAGAATATGCTCTGTCATCCTCCCATCTCGTGCCGTGGTTTTCTCTGTACCCAAAAGAGCTCCCCTATCGCTTAATATTTGGTCATTGGGCTGCACTTATGGGTAAAACGAATCATCGACAAATTATTGGTTTAGATACCGGCTGCGTTTGGGGACAACACCTCACCCTATTACGATTAGATGATATGCAATATTTTCAGTGCGATTGTCCGTAAACTTCGCTACCCTTCTTAGCATGAAAAATATTGATTCTTTACAAACCTATTTAGTGGGCGGCTCAGTACGAGATAAAATTTTAGGTATTGAAAGCCCTGATCGTGATTGGGTGGTGGTGGGTAGCTCGCCCAAGGCCATGCTCGACTTAGGCTTTCGCTCGGTGGGTAAAGACTTTCCGGTATTTTTACACCCCACTACCGCTGAAGAATATGCCCTTGCCCGCACCGAACGAAAAAGCGGTAAGGGTTACCAAGGCTTTGCTTTTTATACCGATCCTGATGTGACTCTTGAACAAGACTTACTGCGCCGTGACTTAACTATTAATGCCATTGCCGAAGACAGTAGCGGCCAACTGATTGACCCCTATAATGGCCAAAGGGATATAAAAAATAAAATACTGCGCCATGTATCCCCCGCCTTTGCCGAGGATCCATTACGTATCTTCCGTGTTGCCCGTTTTGCTGCGCGTTTTTCTGAGCTGGGTTTTTCTATCGCCGATGAAACCCTTCAGTTAATGCAACAAATTGTTAAGCAAGACGAGATTAAGCATTTATCCCCAGAGCGCATTTGGCAAGAAACCGCCAAAGCCTTAATGACGCCAC
>CBDUPS010000358.1:0-2350 GCA_965369155.1 uncultured Spongiibacteraceae bacterium | reverse complement strand
CACCACCACGGTGAGATAACCAGCGCATAATTAAACGGTTTTTACCAATAACCTGCATGCGGTAAATACCTAAATTTTGCCGTGTTTTTCTTGGGCCTTTGGTAATAACTAATGGCCAAGTAATAAGTGGGCCAACATCTTCAGGCCAACAGGTTTGTATGGGTAATTGGTGTAAATCAACGTCATCCCCTGTTTTTTGATGAAATTGACAGGGGGCATTACGAACCTTTTTAGGCCCCATATTTAAAATTTGTTTAAATATAGGGAGCTTCTCCCAAGCATCTTTTATGCCCTCGGGTGGTGAGGGCTGCCGTAAAAAAGCCAGGAGTTCGCCAACTTCGCGCAAGTTACCAATGTTGTCTTGTCCCATTCCCAGAGCAACACGCTTTTGGGTGCCAAACAGGTTGGCTAATACGGGGGTAGAAAAACCTACGGGGTTTTCAAATAATAATGCAGGACCCTGTTGTTTTAAAACACGGTCGCAAATTTCGGTCATCTCTAAGTTGGGATCAACAGGGTGCGTAATACGTTTAAGCTCGCCTTCGGCTTCGAGAAAATCAATAAACTCTCTAAGGTCTCGATAAGCCATAAACGGTTTTATTTACGCCTCATCGACATAAAAAACTCTTCATTGGTTTTTGTATCCCGTAATTTATCCAGTAAAAACTCGATAGCAGGGCTGTCTTCCATTGAGTGAAGGAGTTTGCGTAGAATCCACATTCTTTGTAACTCATCTTCAGAGGTTAATAAGTCCTCACGGCGTGTACCAGAACGGCGAATGTTAATGGCAGGGTAAACACGTTTTTCAGCTATTTTACGGTCAAGGTGCAACTCCATGTTGCCAGTACCTTTAAATTCTTCGTAAATCACTTCATCCATTTTAGAGCCGGTATCAATAAGGGCGGTAGCAATAATAGTTAAGCTTCCACCTTCTTCAATGTTACGTGCCGCACCAAAAAAACGCTTAGGGCGTTCTAATGCGTGGGCATCAACACCGCCGGTTAATACTTTGCCTGATGAAGGAACGATGGTGTTATAGGCACGGGCTAAACGAGTGACCGAATCAAGCAAGATAACAACATCTTTTTTGTGCTCAACTAAACGTTTGGCTTTTTCAATCACCATTTCGGCTACTTGAACGTGGCGTGCTGGTGGCTCATCAAAGGTTGAGGCAACCACTTCTGCGCGTACAGAACGTTTCATTTCGGTTACTTCTTCAGGGCGCTCATCGATAAGTAAAACAATGACATGGCATTCGGGATTATTACGCACAATACTTTGGGCGGTGTGTTGCAGCATAAGGGTTTTACCAGCCTTAGGCGGTGCAACAATTAAACCACGCTGACCTTTACCTATGGGTGCAACTAAATCAATAATTCGGCCAGTTAAGTCTTCAGTAGAGCCGTTGCCGGTTTCTAAAATAAGGCGTTGATTAGGGAAAAGAGGAGTGAGGTTTTCGAAGAGTACTTTGTTTTTTGAGTGTTCGGGCTTGCCAAAATTGATGGTGTCTAGCTTGAGCATGGCGAAATATCGCTCGCCATCTTTGGGGGGTCTTATCTTTCCTGCAATGCAGTCCCCCGTTCTTAGGTTAAAGCGTCTAATTTGGCTGGGGGAAACATATATATCATCGGGCCCCGCTAAGTAAGAGCAGTCGGCAGAGCGTAAAAAGCCAAAGCCATCTTGCAGTATTTCGAGTACACCATCGCCATAAATATCTTCGCCACTTTTTGCGTGTCGTTTTAAGATGGCAAAAATAACATCTTGTTTTCGAGAGCGAGCTAAGTTCTCAAGCCCAACACTTTGAGCGATTTCTAATAGTTCTTTAATAGGTTTAGTTTTTAATTCGGTTAGATTCATAGATATGTTTTTTGTCATAGGAAATATAAAAGCAACAGGTAGGCAGAGCCATAGGTTGGAGGAGAATAATGATTATAATTAGTTTCTTCGAATTCGTTGAAATTATCGGCCGGGCGGCACATTTACAAACGATTGATACACTGTAGCACTATGTTTTTTTTTAGTCTAGTTTTTTAATAAGAGCTTTTGTAAAAGTAAGGCCCTTGAGAATCAAGAGCCTTTATCTTTTTATGCTAGGGAGTCGTTTATAAACTCAACTAATTGAGTCATATCACTAAAATGCTTGCCGCCAAAGGCATCGCTAGCAGATTGGCTTAACACCCCAAGTGTTACCACCTGATCGATACCTTTTTGTTTTGCGTGTAACCCTACTTGCTCGTGGTAATAACGCGCTTTTTCGCCCAACTCACCCATGTCTCCTAGAATAAGAATACGCTGACCACTCAAACTACTAAGTAAATTGATTGCAGCATTTACCGATGCGACATTCGCG
>CBDUPS010000357.1:0-2357 GCA_965369155.1 uncultured Spongiibacteraceae bacterium | reverse complement strand
CAGAAGAAGGGGAATATGATGAAGGCTGCCTGTCGGTACCCGGCTTTTATGAAACCGTTATTAGGCCTCAACATATAAAGATAAACGCCTTAAACAAACAAGGAGAGGCATTTGAAATGGAGGCCAAAGGGCTTCTTGCTATTTGCCTACAACACGAGGTAGACCACCTTAATGGTAAGCTGTTTGTTGACTATATCTCTCCGTTAAATCGCCAGCGTATTCGTAAAAAGCTTGAAAAAGCCCATAAAGAACAGGCTAACCGCTAATGAGCCGACCCTCTGTTGTTTTTGCTGGAACCCCAAACTTCTCTGCAACCTGTTTAAAGGCCCTACTCGGCAATAAGAATATTAAGGTTACCGGTGTTTTTACTCAGCCTGACAGACCTCGAGGCCGAGGAAAAAAACTACAGGCAAGCCCAGTAAAAGCATACGCCCTTGAACAAGGCTTACCCGTATTTCAGCCTAACTCTTTAAAGTCAGCAGAAAGCCGGCAAGCATTAATTGATTTAAAGCCAGATCTACTTATTGTTGTGGCCTATGGATTACTTTTACCTCAAGAGGTTCTCGATATCCCAACGTTTGGCTGCGTTAATGTTCATGCCTCATTATTACCTCGCTGGCGCGGGGCCGCTCCTATAGAGCGAGCAATAGCGGCTGGCGACCTTGAAACGGGGATCACCATTATGCAGATGGATGCCGGCCTTGATACCGGGCCTATGCTCGCAAAAGCAAACAGCACGATTAAAGAGAATGACACCGGGGACTCTTTAAGAGAAAGGTTGGCCCACTTAGGTGCCAGCACACTCAACAACACCCTGCCTTCGATTTTTTTAAAGCAGCTGCAAATAGAGCAACAAGATAATAGCCTGGCAACTTATGCAACAAAACTAACAAAAGAAGAAGCCCAAATAAACTGGCACCTACCTGCCAAGCAAATAAACCAACAAATTAGAGCTTTTAACTCTAGCAATGTTTGTTGGTGCTTACTTAGCGGAGAGCGCCTTAAAATATGGGAGTCTCATGTATCAAATGATCTTAATATCACAACAGATAACCCAGAAATTGGGTCCATTATTCACGCTGATTCTCAGGGGGTTACCATTGCCTGTGGTGAGGGCTCACTAACCATCACCCTTTTGCAGTTACCGGGGAAGCGCCCAATGAGCGCCCATGATATGCTTAACTCGAAAAAATCCCTTTTTGCCACTGGTACGGTGCTCTTTTAAATGACACTTCGCGGAGATAAATTACGAGCCATAACGGCCACCGGCTTGGCAGATATCCTGTCTAATGGCGCATCACTTAATAATGTACTGCCCAATACTTTAGCCAAGATTCCCCCTGCCAGTAGACCATTAGCACAAGAAATGCTTTTTGGCTCTCTACGCCAAGGCCCCCTGCTTGATGGCTATTTAGAGCTATTATTAAAAAAGCCATTAAAACAAAAAGATGCGGATATTTTTGCTTTACTGTTGCTCGGCTTATACCAGTTAAAGTATATGCGAATCGCTCAGCATGCTGCCGTTAATGAAACCGTAAGAGCAACAACCTGCTTAAAAAAAGGTTGGGCAAAACCCTTAGTTAATGGTGTTCTTAGGCAATTTAGCCGACAAGAAGAACCGCTTTTTCAAAAGCTCGACCCAGCGGCACGTTCAGCACACCCTGGTTGGCTATTTGATGAGATACAGCAAAGTTGGCCTGAACAAGCACAGGCTATCATTGAGGCTAACAATAACCACCCCCCATTAACTCTGCGTGTTAATCACCATGAAAACATCCGCTTAGACTATATGGGGGTATTAAAAGCACACAACATCGATGCTACCATAACGCCCTTCTCCGAAGATGGTATAACCTTATCCAATCCAACCGCTGTTGAAGCCATACCTGGTTTTTTAGGGGGTAGTGTTAGTGTTCAAGATGAAGCTGCTCAACTTTCAGCTTTTATCCTAAATCCGACCCCCAATAGTACTGTTCTTGACTTATGTGCCGCCCCCGGGGGGAAAGCCTGCCATATTTTAGAGCGCTTTAAGCAGATAAAAAAACTGGTCGTCGTTGATATCAGTGAGAGTCGGCTTGAAAAAGTCACTGAAAACTTAAACCGCTTATCCCTAGAGGCGCAATGCCGTTTAGGTAATGCTGTTGAAGTTGAGACGTGGCTTGAAGAGGGTGAGCTTTTTGATCACATTTTAGTCGATGCTCCCTGCTCCGGTTCTGGTGTTATCCGCCGTAACCCCGATATAAAATGGCTAAGAACCACCGATGATATTGAGCAGCTAACCAAACAGCAGCTTGTTATTCTGCAAGCCGCATGGACCGCATTAAAACCTGGAGGCACATTACTATATGCCACGTGCT
>CBDUPS010000356.1:0-2358 GCA_965369155.1 uncultured Spongiibacteraceae bacterium | reverse complement strand
GAAGGGGATGTAGGGCTATTTATAAAAACTATTCAGCAAGGCTTAGGTGAGGGATATATAAAGCCCACCTTCTTACGCCTTAGCACTAACTTCCGTTCACAAAAAAATGTAGTGGAGTGGGTTAATACAAGCTTTAGAGCTATTTTTCCAGAACAAAACGATATGGCACGGGGTGGCGTTTGTTACAGTGAGGCGACGGCATTTCATGGGGCATTACCTGAGCCTGCGGTAGAATTTAATGCTTTTTTTGATGACAACGGCGAAGAAGAAGCGGCTCGTGTTGTTGCTATTATTAAGCAAATACAAAAAGAAAAACCAAAGAGCACCACCGCGATACTAACCAAAGCACGCAGCCATGTGGCACATATTATTAATGCCCTAAAGCAAGAAAACATTCGCTTTAAAGGGGTTGATTTAGAACCCTTAAACCAACGACAAGTAATACAAGACTTATTAATAATTACCCGGGCTTTACTGCACCCATGTGATGGAGTTGCATGGTTAGGGATGCTGCGTTTTCCTTGGTGCGGGCTTACTTTAAAAGAACTTACCCAACTGTTAGAAGGTAACCAACAGCCTATTATTAGCCTATTACAACAGCCGGAGTTGTGGCCTACATTTAATGCACAAACCCAACAGCGCTTACAACATCTGGCTAATACCATGGGGCAAGCAACTCAATTTAAACACCATTTACCCATTAGCCAAATAGTAGAGGGGATATGGGTGAGTTTAGGAGGGCCGGCCTGCGCGGTAGAAGTAAGCGCAGAACAAGATGCCCAGCAGTTTTTTAGCCTTTTACGCACCTTAGAAAAACGCCCAAGTAACTTACTTGAACGCTTAAATAATGGGTTAGAAAAACTCTACGCTGCCCCTGACACCCAAGCCACAGACCACCTACAAATAATGACTATTCACGCCAGTAAGGGTTTACAGTTTGATCAAGTAATTATTCCCCATCTACATAAAGAGGGGCAAAATGATGACAACACCTTATTGCGTTGGAAAGAAATTAGCACCGACACAGTAGATGGCATATTAATGGCACCGGTAGAAAAATTAGAAAACTCTAGTGGCTTATACAGCTTTATTAAAAACTTTGAAAAACAAGAAGCCCACTACGAGCGCCAAAGGCTTTTATATGTAGCTATTACCCGTGCAAAACAACAGGTGTTTTTATCGGCCAAAATAAAAACAAAAACAGACAAAAAAACAGGTGCGGCTTTACTATCAGAACCCTCTGAAAATAGTGGCAGCTTTTTAAAATTAATTTGGCCTTTTTACGCAGAGCAAATTGCAGAGGATTTTGAAAGCTACCTAAAAGACTTTACAGAGACACAGCAAGCTGAAGAAAGTGAGTTTATTCCCAAAACAGCAGTGCTAAAAAATAGCTGGAAACTCCCTAAAATAAGCGCTTTTGCCGTACAACCTAACAGCAGCCTTACCGAGCCTAAAGCACTTGATAACGGTAGTATCTTTAGCCAAGAAATAGGTACACTGATACATCGCTACCTAGAGCTCATACATAACCAAGGGCTAAAAAACTGGAATAGTGAACGGGTACAAAATAATCAGGCCGCTATTAGCTACGCACTTAAACGGGCAGGCATTTATAAAAAACAACAGATAGAATCTGGTACAAAAACCGTTATAAAAGCCTTACAACAAATACTCACCAGTGAAAAAGGCCAGTGGCTGTTAGACAACAATCACCAAGACTCTACCGCCGAGTTAGAACTAATGAATAGCGATGGCGAACTCTCGATTGTTGACCGCACCTTTATCCACAACAACATCCGTTACATTGTGGATTACAAAAGCTCAAAGCCTCGGGCAGATGAAACACAAAACGCTTTTTTACAACGAGAAAAAAAGCACTATAGCGAGCAACTAAACCACTATGGTGATTTGTTTACCCAAAAAGAAAATCTACCAATAAAGCTTATGCTGTGGTTTCCGTTGGTTAATGATGGGGTGGAGTGGGAATATGTTAAGGTAGATTGAATACATTTTTTAAGTTGCTAAACTTTTTCATGCTTTGACCGCTTTACCGTTCACGTTGCGGATTGAATACATTTTTTAAGTTGCTAAACTAATGATTCTGCATAGGGCTTGTAATGTTCCGTTGCGGATTGAATACATTTTTTAAGTTGCTAAACTTACTTGGACGGGCTTCCCCGAACCGGAACTGTTGCGGATTGAATACATTTTTTAAGTTGCTAAACTCAAACAATGTTAAGGATCTAAAGCAAGAGCGTTGCGGATTGAATACATTTTTTAAGTTGCTAAACTTGTTGATATTGTTTACTGACTGCGCTCCGGGTTGCGGATTGAATACATTTTTTAAGTTGCTAAAAT
>CBDUPS010000355.1:0-2369 GCA_965369155.1 uncultured Spongiibacteraceae bacterium | reverse complement strand
ATACCCTTACAATTCATAGGATTCAGCCCGCATTGCACTTTGTAAGGCTCTTCATGCTCATTACCATCAAACAACCTGTTGCAAATGACTTTGAATTAATGAATCAATTGATCATTCAGCAACTACACTCCAGTGTTCCTTTAGTGGAGAACATAGGTCACTATATCGTAGATTCTGGTGGCAAACGCTTACGCCCTCTACTGACATTACTTTCGGCAAAGGCTGCAGGCTACACTGGTAATCAACATATTGATTTGGCGGCCATTGTTGAGTTTATTCATACCGCCACGCTTTTACATGATGATGTTGTGGATATTTCATCGCTTCGCCGAGGCAAGCCTACAGCTAATGCGCAATGGGGTAATGCGTCAAGCGTTTTAGTAGGTGATTTTCTTTATTCCCGCGCCTTTCAAATGCTAGTGACCATGGGCGATATACCCGTTATGCAAAACCTAGCCAATACTACCAACTATATCGCCGAAGGTGAGGTTCTTCAGCTAATAAATGCAGGGGACCCAAGCACCAGCGAAACTCAATACTTTGATGTTATTGAGCGAAAAACTGCCATTTTATTTGAAGCGGCTTGCTATTGTGGCGCACTGATAAGCCCAGCCACAGATAAAGAAAAAGAAGCACTTAAAAAATATGGCCTACACATTGGCATGGCATTTCAGATAGCAGATGACATGCTTGATTACACCGGAGACCCAGAGGTTATGGGTAAAAATCTGGGAGATGACTTAGCGGAGGGTAAAGTCACTCTACCGCTTATTTATTTACTACAGCACGGCCTGCCCTCAGAAAAAGAACTTATTAGCAATGCCATTAAAAACAAAGACCGTTCACAACTGACCACCATCACATCTCTTGTTCAACAAAGCGATGCCTTAACTTACACCGCAAAAAAAGCACAAGATATGACCAACATAGCACTCTGTGCTTTAGATGGTGTAGCACCTTCCCCTGCCCTTGAAAGCCTAAAGGCACTTGCTGCCTTAGCCATCAATCGACAAGTATAATCGCCTCTAGTAATCTATTGCGCCGCCTCACTATTTTGTGATATACATCACAAGCCATATTTTTGAGACTCAAAAATAACCTATGCTATTTTTATGGATAATTGAGAGAACGCGCTACTGTGATCAACAAAACCACATCATTAACCCCGGTTTTGCCAAAATACCGCCTTATATGGGAAGCGGTAGAAGACGCTGTTCTTGTACATTTACATCGCGACATTAAACAACTCGTCAGCCAAGCAGAAGAGACATTTTTTAATGCCTCATTAAAAGCCAAAACCAGCAAAGAGCAAAACCAATATTACCAGGCAGTTAAGGCCTTTCAGCAACAAAGCACCCCCCTTGAAAAAGCTTTTTGCCAAGAAATAAAGTCTCAGATTTTACACTTAGGCAACCCAAATACAGCCCACAAAGAAAAGCCTCTCTCATTATTAAGTGATGCTGAGTTAGAGCAAAATGTAGCGCTATCGGCAACAACATCTAGGCTACTTGCCGAAACCGTTTTAGAGCGAGAAATGCTATACGCTTATTTACGCTCTCTTCTACCCAGTACTATTGAAGATAACTTTTGGGAAGAACACTGCCCATTCTCCCCCAGTAATATTTGCTCTATTTTTGGGCAGGCTATTTTACCGTTAAAAATACCCGCCGGCTGCCAACTAACATTTTTAAAACTGTTCGAGCAAGCCATCATTAAAAGTCTCGCTAAATTATACCTTGAACTAAATCAATTTTTGGCTGACAACGGTATTGCTCTTACAGATAAACCATCCGAACACCAACACCAGATAGAGAAAAAAAATCACCGCTCTATATTAAAAAAACAACTCGCCTCTCTACGTACTCTTGGCGTTAGCGCTCCTGATATGTCCTTTACTTATAAAGCAGATGTTACCAGCTCTACTACAAACCCAGCCTCCACCAATATGCTAGTAGATGCGTTAAAAGACACTGCCGATGGACTGCAAAGTAATACGCCTTTATCAGCCGCCCCCATAAAGAATGCGGTTAAGCACTTAATGCGAAGCCCTCAAGGGCAATCCGTCAATCATGATGATCTTGAAACGATTCATCTGCTCACCCTATTTTTTAACACGCTGCTTAATAATCAAACCCTATCAAGCGAAATACGCTTACAAATAAGTCGACTACAACTACCTATTTCAATACTCGTTTTGCAGCAACAAGATTTTTTTGAGAACCATAACCACCCAGCTCGGCAATTAATTAACTTATTAGGTGCTATTGGTAAGGTATGCCCTGCGGTATCAGGAGACAATCGTTGTATCTTGCTGATGCACATTACTCAGTCAGTCTCTACTCTCTGTGAAAACCCAGCATTAACTACTG
>CBDUPS010000354.1:0-2374 GCA_965369155.1 uncultured Spongiibacteraceae bacterium | reverse complement strand
TAGGTTTAGCTACCATTTTTGTACTGGTTTTTTCTTGTTTATTTGTCTCTTTGATTCGTAATCTGGTATCAGATGCTGTGCGGTTACCGGTTTTTGTCATGATCATTGCCTCATCGGTTACCTGTGTAGAGCTTATTATGCAGGCAGTTTCTTACGACCTTTATTTAATTATTGGCCTATTTTTACAGTTGATTACCACTAACTGCGCCATTTTAGGCAGAGCTGATGCCTACTCCTGTAAAAACCCCATAGTGCCGGCTACTTTAGATGGTTTAATGATGGGCATTGGTTTTGCGGTGGTACTACTTATTGTGGGAGCCGCCCGTGAACTATTTGGTACGGGGGTTATTTTTCATAACATGGATTTACTGTTTGGTGAGGCGGCAAAAAGCTGGTCTATTACCGTATTCCCAGACTACCCACAGTATTTGTTAGCCATACTGCCACCAGGCGCATTTATCTTTACCGGCTTTTTAGTGGCGGTAAAAAATGTAATTGATAGCAAAATTAATGCGTACATTGAGGCCAATAAAGTGGAAACCGGCCCTGTTGATCGCCGTGTTCGCGTAACCGGTAATATTTCTTAAATCGTGTTGCTAGCTGTATTTTCAATAATAAAAATAGGGAAGATCACTTCCCTTTTTTATGTCTGCTATTAAATTTTAGTGTACTAGCACTGTTGAATAAATTACTCCACCGGAACCATTCGTAATTCTTTGGGTAGGGAAAAAGACACATTCTCAGGTTTGCCATCTAGCTCTTCTACCAACGAGCAACCCATCTCTTTTAAGCGCTCTATAACTTCATTCACTAATAGCTCTGGGGCTGAGGCACCTGCGGTGACGCCTACCGATTTTTTATCGGTTAGCCAGCTTTCATTAATATCCTCTTTTGAATCAATTAAATAAGACTCCGTACCACTTAGCCGTGCAATTTCTCGTAGACGGTTAGAGTTAGAGCTATTCTCTGAACCCACGACTAAAACTAAATCACATTGCCGTGCGAGTATCTTTACTGCATCTTGACGGTTTTGTGTGGCATAACAGATATCATCTTTTTTTGGCCCCTCAATCAGCGGAAAACGCGCTCTTAAGGCATCAATCACTTTGGCCGTATCATCCATCGATAAGGTTGTTTGTGTAACAAAAGCTAGCTTGCTTGGGTCTTTAACGTTAAGCGTGGCAACTTGCTCAGGGGTTTCTACCAAATAAATCGCCCCTTGAGCTCCTTCATAACGCCCCATTGTACCTTCTACCTCAGGGTGTCCTGCATGGCCAATTAAAATACATTCTTTATTTTGTTGGCTGTAGCGAATCACCTCAAAATGCACTTTGGTCACTAATGGGCAGGTAGCATCAAACACACGTAGATCACGGCTATCGGCCTCGTCTTGTACTGCTTTTGATACCCCGTGGGCGCTAAAAATAACGGTGTTACCATCAGGCACTTCGTTCAGCTCATCAACAAATATAGCCCCACGGCTGCGTAAATCTTCTACCACATAACGGTTATGTACCACTTCATGGCGTACATAAATAGGTCGGCCAAATTGCGCTAATGCCCTATTAACAATATCAATAGCGCGATCAACACCGGCACAAAACCCCCGAGGATTGGCTAAATATACTTTCACGATTTATCACTCATCTTATCTATACCGGCATCTTCAACAGCAGCAACCGCTATAATTTCAACTTCAAATACTAAGGTACGCCCTGCTAATGGATGGTTAAAATCAATCAATACACGGTCTTGTTCAATCGCTTTCACCACACCTGGCCGCTGGGTTTTAGCCGCATCATCAAAACTAATAATTAACCCTTCTACTAATTCATCTTCATTAAACTGTGACTTTTTAAAATACAGTTTATTGTCTTCGTTACCCTCACCAAATGCTTGTTCTGGCAACAAGGTAAAGGTTTGTCGATCCCCGACTTTTAAGCCTAACAATACTGCCTCAAAGCCTGGCAATAAACTCCCGTCACCCATAGCAAACGTAGCGCTGTTGCCATCAAAATTAGAATCAACAACATCACCGTTGGTAAAACGAATTTCAAAATGTAATGTAACGACGCTGTTATCGGTAATTTGTAACATACACTACACCTCTTTTTTTTGCTGTAACCATTGAGTAAATTCAATCAGTAAAATCCAAGCCACCCCTAAACAAATAACGGAGTCTGCGATATTAAATGCTGGCCAATAATATTGCTGCCAATGTAGCGAGATAAAATCAACCACCTCACCGGTGCTGGCTCTATCATAAAGATTGCCCGCCGCCCCGCCTAAAACAAAAGCTAAAGGCCACAACATTTTGTTATCTTTCTCTGGAAGCTTTGCCATCCAAATAGGTAATGCAATACAGGCTAAGGCC
>CBDUPS010000353.1:0-2376 GCA_965369155.1 uncultured Spongiibacteraceae bacterium | reverse complement strand
TTACGGAAACGACAATGTGCCTATTTGGTATTTAGGCGGCGACTTATCCAGTATGGGGGCAGAGCGTTCGGCAGAGGAGCAAATTGCGGCGGGCAAAAAAGAATTATCCGCACTTTTTCCTTGGGTAAATCTTACTGATGCCAACTGGCAAACTCTGTGGATTAATCGTGCTGAGCCTAAGCAATCCTCACTCATAAAACCCGATAATGCTTTTGCACAAAATATTCCCAACAGTAATGTCACCGTTGCTTGGCCTACAAAATTAACCTTAGCCCCTGATTTAGCTAATCGTGTGATGAGCTTATTAACACAACAAAACATTATCCCTAAATACCGCAATCTCCCTGCCCCACTGAGCCAATTACCTCAGGCACCGATTGCTGAGAATTATTGGGATAAACTTTTTAGGAGCCTGCCATGAAACACCGTTCTTTAGGCTCAACCGGCATACAAGTAAGTCCTTTAGGCTTTGGTACGGTAAAGCTAGGCCGTGACCGTGGTGTTAAATATCCCAGCACATTTTCCATTCCAAATAATAAAGAAGCCCTTAACCTTATTACATTAGCTAAAGAGCAAGGTGTTAATTTAATTGATACCGCTCCGGCCTACGGTAATAGTGAAGAGCGCTTAGGTGTATTGCTTAAAAACCAACGGCACGATTTTGTTATCTGCAGTAAAGCCGGCGAAGAGTTTGATAGCAACACCGGAGAGTCTACTTTTAACTTTAGCCCAAAACACATTCGTTACAGTATTGAACGCAGCCTTAAGCGCCTTAAAACAGACTATCTTGATATTGTTATGCTGCATTCCGATGGTAATGATGAAGCGATTATTGATGCTGGGGCACTAGATGCATTAAATGAAATTAAACGTGCCGGTCTTATTCGCGCCACCGGTATGTCGACAAAAACTATCGCCGGTGGCATTAAAGCCGCTCAGCATTCTGATGTCGTCATGGTTACCTATAATTTAGCCTATCAAGATGAAATCTCTGTACTTGATTTTTGCCAGCAACATAATAAAGGGGTTTTTATAAAAAAAGCCTTGGCAAGTGGCCATGTTTTTTCAAAAGATGACAATGCGTTACAAAAAAGTATGGATTTTATTTTTTCACATACTGCGGTTACCAGCACAATTGTTGGTACGATCAACCCAGCACATTTATTAGACAATATTCAGGCTATTACTCGCGCTACTCATTGGTAATAAAAAGGAGTTTTTTATGCAAACGTCCAAGCAGTCACTCTCTTTACTTGCTCACCCCTTTAGACCTTTTTTTATACTGAATGCGTTATTCGCTATTGTTGCCATTGTTGTTTGGTTGCTAATTTTAAATGGCACATTACCAACACCGAAATGGATGCCGTCTTTATGGCATGCCCACGAAATGCTTTATGGTTTTGTGCCTTTAGCTATTGCAGGTTTTGTGCTTACCGCTATGACCAACTGGACTAAAAGCCAACCTCTACGAGGATTACCCCTGGCTGGGTTAATTTCTTTATGGTTTGCCGGTCGCGTTGCCATGGCCTTAACCCATTCATTAAGCCCCATTATTATTGCAGTTATCGACTGTACTTTTTTACCTACCGTTGCCGCTTATGCCGCTTATGTTCTGTTAAAAAATAACAACAAACGAAACTTAATTTTGGTGGTGGTTATGCTACTGCTTACTTTGGGTAATTTTTTAATGCACTTAGGGGTTATGCAAAATAATTATCAATTGGCCAAAATGGGAACGCTATTAGGTTTAGATATTATTGTCTTAATGATTTTTGTTGTAGCAGGGCGTATTACACCGGCATTTACCGCTAACTGGTTACGTATGCACCATAATAAGAAAGAGCCTGCTTTTCGTTCCTTTTGGTTAGAGCAGGTAGCTTTTGCCTCAACCGCTTTAATTATTCTTTTTGATGCAGCCGCATTATCTCCTGCCATTATAGGATCTACAGCACTTTTTGCAGGCATCGCTAATGTTATCCGTTTAACCCAGTGGGCCGGTTGGCGCACTTACCAAGAGCCTCTTTTATGGATCTTACATATTGCATACTTATGGATGAGTACCGCTTTAATACTACGCGGTGCGATGCTTTTAGGTTTACCTATTTCAGAAAGTCTTTGGCAACATACTTTAGCGCTTGGAGGTATTGGCACTCTGATTTTAGGGGTGATGACGCGGGTAAGTATGGGACATACTGGCCGTAAATTAATGCTGCCTCCCTTCGCTATTTTTATTTATATCTTTATTTTATCTGCCACCCTTATGCGCATAATAACTGCCGCAGGTTGGGTAAATTATAGTATTGGTATTAATATTTCAGGTGCCTTATGGATTAGTGCTTTTGCTTTGTTTGTTATTTTGTATAGCAAAATATTAGT
>CBDUPS010000352.1:0-2388 GCA_965369155.1 uncultured Spongiibacteraceae bacterium | reverse complement strand
AACAAGATTTAATTGATATCGTTATTAGAGAAACTGGTAAACCTTTACAAGATGCTCTTACCTTTGAAGTATTTGCCACCTGTGCATTTATCTCTTATTGGTGTCAGCAGGCCAAAAAAACATTATCCCCCACCGTAAGTCGCCCCCCTGGCATTATGGCTTTAATGAAAAAAATACACACTTTTTACAAGCCTCTAGGTGTAGTAGGCGTTATTGCTCCATGGAATGGCCCTTTTGTTCTAACTGCCAATCCTGTAATACAAGCGATGCTTGCAGGCAATACCGTAGTAGCCAAGGGTTCAGAAATGACCCCTTACTGCTCTAAAATTTTAGAAGAGTTTTGTACAGACGCTGGCATTCCCGATGGTGTATGCCAAGTATTAATGGGTGATGGCTTAACTGGTGCGGCATTAACCTCAGGTAAAATTAACAAAGTCTCCTTTACCGGATCAGTTGCCACCGGCAAAAAAGTCGCTGCTGCCTGTGTAGAGAATCTTACCCCTTTTACCCTTGAGCTAGGGGGTAATGATGCCATGATTATCTGTGCTGATGCGGATATAGAAAAAGCAGCCCATGGTGCGGTTTGGGGAGGCTGTGTAAACACCGGCCACTTTTGTTGTGGCATTGAGCGTATTTATGTTGAAGCCCCCGTTTACAATGCCTTTGTTGCCGAGGTTACTAAAATAACCAAAAGCTTACGCCAAGGACAACGCCATGGTGCCAACGAAGATTTAGGTTCGGTATTTTGCTCTCAACAACTGGGGATTATTGAAGATCATGTGAATAAAGCCGTTGCTGATGGCGCTAAAGTTTTGACAGGAGGTAAACGCCAAGCAGGGTCTAATGGTTTACATTATGAGGCAACGGTTATCGTCGATTTAGATGAACAAACCGACCTAATGCAAAAAGAAACTTTTGGTCCTGTACTGCCCATTGTTAAAGTCGCCGATGTAGAAGAGGCCATTACAAAAGCTAATGCATCTAACTTTGGCTTACATGGCTCTGTATGGACTAAAGATAAAAATAAAGGCTTAGAAATTGCGCAGCGTATTGAAACAGGATCTATGGCTGTTAACGATATTGGCATGATGTATGGCGTGCCTAATGCCCCTTTTGGTGGGGTTAAAGACAGCGGTATGGGCTCGGTTAATGGGCAGTATGGTCTTAGAGGTTATACCCATGCTATGCCTATTGTAGTAGGAAATTATCATGGTGCTGATTCGGGCTACCCCCATGACGAAAATAAAATAACTCGCATGAAAAAAATGATGAACTTTATGTGGCGTAACCCCATTGGCCGAATTATTTTTGGCCCTTAAAAAGTGCGTTAGGCTAGAGTTTTTTTATCACTTATTAGAATCATAACTTTTTAAAATCATTGTTAATGCGATAGGTGTTTGCTGCAAAGTGCTTCCCGTAGGTTGTAAGCAAACACCTCCTACCACTATTTGCAACATCGCAAAAAATAATTTACTGGCTTCATTACGCGAAAAACCCTCATTCATTAACTTTTTTACAAAACTATCGGTAACTGAAGATGCCTCTTGCCCTAAAGGCATTTTATTTAACAACGGTAGCCACTGTCGCTCTTGGCAAAGGGCGGCAAACATTGCCTGCGCCATTTTTTCAACCCACACTTTCCACGGCAAATCATTCTCTGGAATAACATTAGCCCTTGCAATAAAGGCGTCTAAGGCATGCGCTAAAAGTGCTTCTTTATTTTTAAAATGTTTGTACACAGCCATGGGTGTTACCCCAAGCTTTGCCGCAATTTTTCGCATCGATAAATGCTCGATTCCCTCTTCCTCAACCACCAACAACGCCCCATTAATATAATCGGCTGGGGTTAAAAAACTTTTTTTTGTATTCACGCTACGGCCTTATTTTTATTGATGCTGGCATGGGTACTTTTATTTTGTTCAATTAAATCAAATGCCACAGGGAGCTGTACCAAAGTACGAGCAAACATAGAGGCTAAAAAAGGCGCCTCTCCATTTAAGCGTAAGTTTTTAGTCTTTAATAAAAACTCTCGCAACACAATACGGATCTCACTGCGGGCTAACTCTCGCCCTATACAAGCATGAATACCGTGACCAAAGGTTAAATGCTTTTTGCCATTACTGCGATTTAAATCAATCTCATTGGGGTTAGGAAAAACCGACTCATCGCGATTACCCGATGCCCACATTAAAAATATACGGCTACCTTTGGGTAAGTTAACCCCATGTAATGAAGTATCTTCTTTTGTCCATCGAAAATGCCCTTGAAACGCAGATTCTAACCGAAATACCTCCTCAATAAAGGCAGGTAGTTTGTTGTCGATATCTTGGCGAATCTCTTCAGCCACCTCTGGATTTTCTACCAGCAGTTTTAGAGCATTACCCATAC
>CBDUPS010000351.1:0-2394 GCA_965369155.1 uncultured Spongiibacteraceae bacterium | reverse complement strand
GCGTGTATGGTTCCGGTAAACGATGGGGGCTATGCCTTACTGGGCTTTAATGAGTTTTCAGAGCGTTATTTTGTTGATATTCCGTGGAGTACAGATGCCGTGGCGACCATAACGAAAGGTCGGTTTAATACGTTACATAAAAAGTTAATTCAATTGCCGAGTTTGTATGACATTGATGAGCCGCATGATTTGCAATGGTTGCCGCAACAGTGGCTAAATGAACTTAATGTAAACAGTGATACACTTTTTATTAATTGAGGTGGAATAATGAGATTCTTATATGGTGTTTTGTTGTTGGCGTTAGCATTGCCAGCCTTTTCTGAAGTGCAGTCCTTGCCTGATATTTTACAGTCTAGTCATCGTCAAGACTCATCTTTGCGAGATAAGTATCGCCATCCTGAGCAAACACTGAGCTTTTTTGAAGTAAAAAATAGCATGACTGTGGTGGAGATATGGCCGGGAGCCGGTGGTTGGTATACCGAAATCTTAGCCCCCTTATTACGGGATGAAGGTCGATTATATGCCGCGCAGTTTAATGCGGATTCAACCTCAGCTTTTTATAAAAAGGCACGACAGAGTTTTGACGATAAGTTAAAGCAGGCGCCAGACATTTATGACAAGGTTATTATTACTACCTTTGATCCCCCGGAATATACCCAAATAGCCCCGGAGGGGTCGGTGGATAGAGTGCTCACTTTTCGTAATATTCATAACTGGTATATGAAAGGTAAAGAGCAACGGGTGCTGTCAGCCTTTGATAGTTTTTTTAAGGCTTTAAAGCCTGGGGGTAAGTTAGGTGTGGTGGAGCATCGCTTACCAGAGGGTTATGCCGATGAGCTGCAAGAGACATCAGGTTATATGAAAGAGTCTTTTGTTATTGCAATGGCCGAAAAGGCTGGCTTTGTGTTGGAGGGAAAAAGCGATATTAATCAAAATGTTAATGATTCGGCAGATCATGGTGGTGGTGTTTGGAATTTGCCGCCTTCTTTACGAGCCGGTGAACTGGACAAAGAGTATTACCTAAATATTGGTGAAAGTGACCGCATGACACTACGCTTTATTAAGCCGGTAAATTAGTCTTTATGTAACGTATTATTCATATAACTAAAAAATGAGAAGTATTTAAATTGAAATAATAGGGCTGGTTGCTATACTGCTACGAGCTTGTTTCGAAATACGAGCCCGAGTGACTAAAAAAATAATTATTTTAAGGATGATTTTTATGAAAAAACTTATTGCTATAACAGCTATTTCAGCTACTGCTCTTTTATCTGGTTGTGCAACGGGTCTTTCTCCTGTTGGAACTGGTTTAATCACCGATGTTAAAGGACCAATAGCTGCGACTGGAGAAGTAGGTACTAAGCAAGGTACTTCATGTGCCAACACTATTATTGGTTTAATCAATAAAGGTGATGCATCTATTGAAGGTGCTAAAGCTGCCGGTGGAATCTCAACTGTTGCATCAGCTGATTACCACACCAAAGGTTTCTATCCATTTATTGGTGAAACTTGTGTGACTGTTACAGGTAACTAATGTTGCTGTTATAAAGAAACCGCCTTCGGGCGGTTTTTTTATGGGTGGTCGGTTTTATGTTGTTTTAAAAAAACAGTTAACCCATGAATAAATTGATCAACCCCTTCATCATTAAAATGACAAACATCACCAAACCATTCAATGTGATCACTTAACGCTTTATCGGCATCCCATAGCATAGTGTTTTGCTGTTTGGCTATCGAGCGAATAATGTCGTTATGCTTTGTTATACCCGTTGTAACATAAGCGGGTGTTCCCCAGTTGAACACATCAGTTTTATTGTAGTTATCGGGATTTATATAACCAAGTTTGTTTTCAAGGAATTCGTTACGTGAATAGTTTTTAGGAATATTAAAGGCGAATGTTATTAATAATACCTTAGAATGGTATGCGTTAGCCGTTGTTATTATGGTATTTATATTGTTAGCAAAGCTTACGGTTGAGCAATAATCACAACGATTCATAAACTCTTTTTTTGGAAAGATATATTGCCGATCGACGTGAGGCTTTAATAAGCTAAAAAAATTAAAGGCCGATCTTGCGATAGTACTATTATTTAGTAACCATCCTCTTTTATACCAACTGTTAAAGTGGCTGTAATCTTCTTGGTAATTCTCTTCTGCGGCATGATTAACCCATAAGTCGTTAATGCCGTGATAAATAAAAACATAATCAAATTGGTATTCTTTTAGTAATTTTATTTTTAGGGCGCTACTGGCTGTAGTGTGGCTGCGTAAACTAGCATTAACGAGTTCTATCTTTTTCTGTGGGAATATTTCTTGTAGTTTGGGTTTTAGCTTGTCACTCATATGTCGGTTAAACATCACAGAACCACCCAAGAGTAAAATACGCATGGAGTC
>CBDUPS010000350.1:0-2400 GCA_965369155.1 uncultured Spongiibacteraceae bacterium | reverse complement strand
ATCGCTCCACTTATCTTGTGTATTTTAAACTGGTACCTAATTGCTGAAGGTAAGCAACTAGTGCATCAATTTCTTTTTTACCTTGTAGTTGTGCGGGGGCATTGTCTAAAGATTCGTCTGTATAAGGTACGCCTGCTCTACGCAACCCCTTCATGTTGGCAACAACTTCTTTAGGGTTAATGTCGTTTTCAAACAGCCAAGGATAAGAGGGCATATTAGACTCGGGCACCACTTTGCGTGGATTAAGCAAATGGGCTTTATGCCAACCATCAGAATAGCGTTGACCAACTCGTGCTAAATCAGGGCCGGTTCGCTTACTACCCCATAAAAAGGGATATTCGTAAACAGACTCCCCAGCAACCGAGTAGTGACCATAACGCTCGGTTTCCGCTCTTAACGGGCGAATCATTTGTGTGTGACACACATGGCAGCCTTCACGAATATAAATATCGCGACCGGCATGTTGCAATGGTGTTAAAGGCTTAAGGCCTTTAATGGGTTGTGTGGTTTCTGCCTGAAAAAATAAAGGGACGATTTCAACCAACGTACCAAAGCTTAGCGCAATAAGAGTGAATATAATCAGCAGCCCTGTATTCGTTTCAATTTTATCGTGGTTCACTGACTTACCTCCAATTTCTTATTACTTGGAGCATCAAGGGTTTTGTACACGTTCCAAGCCATAGTCAACATACCTAAAACAAACATCGAGCCACCAATTAAACGCACAATATAACCAGGATGACTGGCAACAACCGACTCAATAAAGCTGTAGGTTAATGTGCCGTCTGCATTGTAAGCACGCCACATAAGCCCTTGGATAATACCGTTTACCCACATAGAGGCGATATAGAGCACGGTGCCGATAGTGGCGAACCAAAAGTGGAGATTAATAAGGCCAGTGCTGTACATACCTTTTTTGTTAAATACCACGGGGATCATGTGATACAAGGCACCAATACTAATCATGGCAACCCAACCTAAAGCACCAGAGTGTACGTGACCAATAGTCCAGTCGGTATAGTGAGACAAGCTATTAACTGTTTTTATAGCCATCATTGAACCTTCAAAGGTCGCCATGCCATAAAACGAAAGAGAAACCACTAAGAAGCGTAAAATAGGATCGGTACGAAGCTTATGCCATGCCCCTGAAAGGGTCATCATACCGTTAATCATGCCGCCCCAAGAGGGCGCTAAAAGAATCAACGACATAATCATACCTAAGCTTTGCACCCAGTCAGGTAATGCTGTGTAGTGTAGATGGTGGGGGCCGGCCCAAATATAAACAGCCACTAATGCCCAAAAATGCACAATAGATAAACGGTACGAATAAACAGGGCGTTCGGCTTGCTTGGGTACAAAGTAGTACATCATGCCTAAGAAGCCCGCAGTCAGTAAAAAGCCTACGGCATTATGGCCATACCACCACTGAATCATGGCATCAATAGTGCCGGGGTAAATGGAGTAAGACTTTGTGAGTGATACGGGAATGGCAAGGTTATTAACAATATGCAAAAGAGCAATCGCTAAAATAAATGCACCATAAAACCAGTTGGCAACATAAATATGAGAGGTTTTTCTCTTCATTAATGTACCAAAAAATAACACCGTGTAAGCAACCCAAACAATAGTGGTAAGAATATCAATAGGCCATTCAAACTCAGCATATTCTTTGGTGCTGGTGTAGCCCATGGGTAGCGTAATGGTGCCGGCTACTAAAACCGCCTGCCAGCCCCAAAAAACAAAGGAGGCGAGCTTATCTGATAGTAAGCGTGTGTGGCAGGTGCGCTGGGCTACAAATAGTGAGGTACCAATAAGGGCAGACCCCCCAAAGGCAAAAATCACTAGATTAGTATGTAATGGTCGTAGGCGACCAAAACTTAAGTAGGGTAGGTCAAAGTTGAGGACTGGGAAGGCCATTTGAGCGGCAATATACACACCGACAAGCATGCCAAACACACCCCAAAAGACGATGGATATAGCGAATTTTTGAATAATGCGATAGTTGTAAACAGGATGATCGTACATAATCTCTCTTACTAAAGTGGTTTTAGTATGTCGTTTAATTTAGCTTCACTATTATGAAGGCGATTTTTTCTATCAGCTATGATCTGCATCAATAGCTTAGAATGCTAACTGGCTCTCGTGCTCTCTTCTTCGCTCACTTGTGCAATTGTTCGCAGTAAAGGTAAGTCAAGAATCTCGATTTCTTTTTGCACAACATCAATAATTCGTTGCTTTTTAAATCGGCTAAACACACGGCTGACGGTTTCTACCGTTAAACCTAAATAGTTACCGATATCGGTACGAGACATTGGCAAACGTAGCGATACGGTGGATAAGTGTCGTTTACCGTTTCTAACGGAGATGCTTAACAATAGTGCTGCAATACGTTATTCAGCG
>CBDUPS010000349.1:0-2402 GCA_965369155.1 uncultured Spongiibacteraceae bacterium | reverse complement strand
AGTGTGAGACTCTTCGGTTAAGCGAATCACTTTCAATGATAGATTGCGGGCGGCTTCTGCACAGCGATCAGCCGCAGAGCTAAGAGCCCGATTAGAAAACTTCGGTTTACTTGCCTCAGGGTCTCGGTATAGGTTAGCAAGGTATTCTTCTAAAGAGATAAGATCTTTGGCGATTTGGCCACTTGCTTTATTCAGTAATACTACAATGGCGCCACTGGCCAAAACCGCAATCATCAATATGCTAATAAGAGCCGTTAAAGGGAGGCTTTTATTGTGAGCCATTAGCTCTGGGGACGGGGAGAACTGAATTGACCAGTTTTCTAAGTTGGTTTTTGCATCAATGGTCATTTCTCCACCAGTACCTGATTGAGCAATAACTTGTGGCTTTCCACCGGCAAATTTTTGTACTAGTGAGACTTTACCCTTATTGGCTTCTTGGCTGCCTAGAAGCGAATTGAGGTAGTCTTGGGGGAAACTAACCAATAAAGCGCCAATAACTTTACCATCGTGATTCACTGGGCTAACAAAGGAAGTAATCCACTTACCCTCTAGTTGATAGGCTTCAATGGTTGAGGTGCCATTAGACGCGCGGCGGATAAGATCTAGCTCAATATTGTTATTAATATCAAAAGTACCAGGGGTTAAACGAGAGGCACCTACTAGCGGACTAAGGGGAACAGCATTTGCATTAATAGCTTGTGGAAAGGCTTTTTTTAGTTCATTTTGAAACGCAGAAAGACCTTGGGGAGAAGGCTTTTTTAGTAGATCTTGTAGAGATCTTTGGTGAGATAGCCCAGTTAGCTGTTGCTGGGTGAGCGTTAATGCTTGCTCTACCTGTTGTGCCTTTTGCATGCTTTGGGTGTTGTAGAGCAGCTGGCTGGTTGCGGCCCCCTCAATAGCTGGGTAACTAAACCACGCAAAAGCAATAGCAGCAATGGTAATAACCCATAAAACAGCTAAGAGCATCACGGGTGATGCTTGGCCTTGTTGCGAACTAGTGTTTTTATGCAGGTGTAGCGTAGTGTGTTCGGCGATCATTGGGTTACTCTCTTCCTTTTTATTATTATCAGCCCGTCAAAGAGTCGGTGACGGATTTGTGTATATTACTTTAGGTTACTGTATTTTTGTTTTTCATGCACAGCAATAAGTTGTATCAGCTGTCGGCTTAATTGCGCTTTGGATTGTTGTGGAAACTGTTGTTCACCATCGCTCCAAAAAACGGACACCGCATTGTCATCACTATTAAAGCCAATGTTTTTATTAGATACGTTATTGGCAATAATCATATCAAGTTGCTTGTCTGCTAATTTTTGTCTCGCATACTTTTCTGTGTCTTGGGTTTCCGCAGCAAAACCCACAGCAAAACGGCATTGGGGGGCAACAGTAGCAAGAATATCAGGATTACGCACTAAAGCGATACTAAGAGACGAGCCGGTTTTTTTAATTTTTTGGTCAGCGATTTGCTCAGGGCGGTAATCTGCCACGGCAGCACAGGCTATAAAGATGTCACACTGCGCTATTAATGGCTGTGTGGCACTTAGCATCTGCTCTGCGGAGACAACATTAATGCGCTTAACGCGATCTGGGGTGGTTAAATGTACCGGCCCTGCAATAAGGGTGGTGATGGCTCCTGCATCGCTTGCCGCCTGGGCTAAAGCAAAGCCCATTTTTCCTGAACTGTGGTTGCTAATATAACGCACAGGATCGATAGCTTCTTGGGTGGGGCCTGCGGTAATAACAATGCGCTTACCATCTAATAAGCGCCGTTGAAATAAATCAGCGGTTTTTAGCGCGATAATATCAGCCTCAAGCATTCGTCCAGGGCCGGTTTCCCCACAGGCTTGAGAGCCTACGCCGGTGCCAAAAATAGTAACGCCTCTTTCAGCCAATAGGTTCAAATTCTCTTGGGTGGCGGTGTTTTGCCACATCATTTGATTCATGGCGGGGGCAATGGCAATTGGGGCTTGGGTGGCTAAACATAAGGTTGAGAGTAAATCGCTACCTTCGCCATGGGTTAACTTAGCGATAAAGTCAGCGCTGGCAGGAGCAATAACAATAGCATCCGCCCAGCGAGCGAGCTGGATATGGCCCATAGCGGCCTCAGCAGACTCATCCAATAACTGCGTGGCAACAGGATTGCCCGATAGCGCTTGCAAGGTTAAAGGGGTTATAAACTCCTGTCCTGCAGCGGTCATCACAACACGAACTTCAGCACCTTGGTCTTTTAGCCGACGGATGACTTCGGCACTTTTGTAGGCCGCGATTCCCCCTGTAACGCCCAAGAGGATACGGCGATTGGCTAATTGTTCCATAGGAGATTGACTATCTACGAGGAGATTAAAAGTTGTTAAGATACCACGGTATAACAAAAAATCTACGATGTTGAGCTGTTAAGGACGATA
>CBDUPS010000348.1:0-2429 GCA_965369155.1 uncultured Spongiibacteraceae bacterium | reverse complement strand
ATGCCTAACTCCAACAGTGCACCGGCAAAGCCCAAGCCGTGAATTAAACCAATAAACAATGCCATTAACCAACCGAGCTCATGCCAGTTAGATAGCATTTGTTTTTTGTTAACAACAGAGGCACCAACAAAAACTAAACTTAGGGCAATAAGAATCTCTGCAAGTAACGGGGGAAAATGAATATAGTTAAGCACAGATAGGGATAACGTAATGCTAGAGGATGTTGCTAAAAACAACAACCCAATAACTAATAGTAAATGATCCCAACCGGTAATAAGATGATAAATACCCATCCAAAAATAATTTTTAAAAACCGTTAATGCACTCGATTTTTTTGGAATAGTCATTGAGGTTTTATTATTACTAAGTACGTCACTAATGGTTTGTTGGTTATTAAAGGTGACTCTTACGACAACATGATTAGGTACTTTCTCAATATTTTCTATGGATAGTGTTTGCCCTTGAATGCTTCCTACACATCGGGTATTCCAGCTAACTAAATGCGATGTACCACTGATGTCGAATTTTTTATCCGAGATAGGTTGACAGTTTTTAGGTAGCGAGGGCAATAAAATATCGGTGCTTGTTGTTTTTATAGGGGTTTTCCATATAACGCTATAGTGTTCTCCACTGCTTTGCTGCTGAATGGTAAGCAATGATGGGTCTAGAGCATGGGCGAATACGATGTTGCTATAAACACACATAAAAAACAGTATTAACAATCGGTACATTTAACAACTCCTGTCGCAGATATCGTTATTTTTTTGCTCCATTGCTCGGGTAATATAATGTGGTAGTTATAGAGTTGCCTTTTAATATCAAGCCATGCCTGCCATTTTTTCTGAGCTTGTTTTTGTTGTAATGAGGCAGTCGCTTTTTTAGATAGCACCGCATGGTTAAGTTTACTGGTACTTATGGTATCGATATAAAAGATATGCCAACCATAAGCAGAGCGCATGGGTTTTAACCATGTATTAGCGGTTAATTCTTTTTTGTTGAGTAATGTTGTGTTGCCAAGATAGTCAGAAAGATCAGACAAACTGATGCGGGTAAATGTTTTTGCGCCATAAAAAACATCGCCAAGAGTAATAGCCGTCTCTGGGGGAATATTGTCTGAGATTATTTTTTTATATAATGCAAAGGCTTTGTTTTCTTCACTTGTTGAGAAGCCATTAATAAAAACATGGCTGAGTGTTAGTTGTAGATTCTCTTGTTGAGGGTTGGCTTCTATCCATGTGTTTATCTCATCATCGCTTATAGCCTCTAAAGGAAAACTCTCTTTTATAATATTCTCTAAGGTAATGGTAAGATAATTTTTTAATAAAGGGTCAGAGTGAATAATTACCTGTTGATGATTTTTGTTATAGGTGTCTTCAGTTAGAGATGTGATTTTTTTTATGCGCTCTTGCGCGGCTTTTGTTTCCAGTAAACCCATAGTAATAGCTTCATTAAATACCACTTGCTCATCAATAGCGATTTGTACTTGCTGAGACTTTTCTAGCCAAGTCGAAGGTGTGGTTAAATTAAAGCGGTTTTGTATTTGAGGGGGAGTTAAGGTAATAACAGGTTTCTCTTCTGGGGTAACATAAGAGAATACACGTAACGCTAAATAGCCGAGTAATAGCATAAAAAATAATGGTTTTAATGCTGATAGTGTTCTTCGCATAGAGTTTTCTTAAGGGGGGTAGTGGTTTAACCAAATAAAAGGCAATGGTTCTATTGATCTGAATCAAGTATTTATAGTCTGCGAGCTATTGTGGCTAATCAGGTTGATATAGGTCAATAGCATAAAGCCTTAGTTTTCTTAATCTAAGCCTGTCAAAAAAAATTTACAGGTGAAGAAAATGAATCAACCAGCAAAAACTCCCTATGAAATCCGCACCGATGTTGTACCCGAGCGTTATGCTAGAGGTTGGCATGTAATTGGTTTAGCCTCTGACTTTTCTCATGAGCCTGTAGCTCTTAATTACTTTAATACGCGATTAGTCGCCTACCGTGGTCGTGATGATGGTGAAGTGCATGTATTAGATAGCTATTGCCCACATATGGGTGCTGATTTAAGCAAAGGCTGTGTATCTGGCAATTCACTACGTTGTCCGTTTCATGATTGGAGCTGGGGCTCTGATGGTGTGTGCGATGATATTCCTTACGCAGATAAAATCGTGCATTTTACATTTTATTTTGTAGCGGTTATTTTGGGGTCACTGTATTTTTTATCATTGAATAACCCTTGGGCCAAAACTTTGGTTAAAATCATAAAATTGGCTCTTTTACTTGTTGTTTTTGGTATGGTTATTGAAGTTATTCAGGGTACATTGACAGTGAATAGGTCTGGCGATGTGTTCGATGCGATGGCAAATAGTACGGGTGTGGCCGTGGGTTTCATTATCATTTTGTCCCAATTTTACGGCCAAAGAGGGTTAAAATAA
>CBDUPS010000347.1:0-2434 GCA_965369155.1 uncultured Spongiibacteraceae bacterium | reverse complement strand
CAGCTAATCTATTTCAGCTGTTACTCTGGGTTTTCTACCTCTTGAACACCTGCCACGCTCAAATAGCGGGTTATATCAGAACGGGGTAAGCGAACCTTCAGATAACACATACCATCGTCACCGTATTGCTCTTGTAGAACCACCCGTCGCTCATACAACTTCCCCTTTATTTTACCGATAGCACTGGAAGGCAATGCCAACCAAGTCGTTATCGGCACACCACCTAAAACTTGAGCAACCGCCTGTATCAACAGGTCGCAGCCCTCTCCTGTTTTTGCTGAAAGCCAGACGCGCAATGGCACACCATCTTCAGCGTAATCAATACGCGGCTTGTGGTGATCGGTTAAATCAATTTTATTGTAAACCTCTAATACCGGCTGCTGTTTTACGCCAATTTCTTGTAAAACAATATCAACATCCGACATCTTTCTTGTTTTGTCTTCATCGCTGGCATCAACAATATGCAGCAGCAAATCCGCTTCTACGGTCTCCTCTAGCGTTGCTTTAAAGGCATCTACCAACTGATGGGGTAAATCTCGCACAAAACCTACAGTATCAGCAAAAATAACCGGTCCAAATTCAGGTAGAATTAAACGCCTTAATGTTGGGTCTAATGTAGCAAATAGCTGATCGGCAGCATAAACCTCGCCGGTCGTCATTTGATTAAAAAGTGATGACTTTCCCGCATTGGTATAGCCCACCAAAGAGATCGTTGGCACTTCTGCCCGCAATCTAGATCGTCTGCTTTGTTGTCGCTGTTGATTAACCTTCTTTAAGCGTTTCTCGATGGCGACAATACGCTCACGGAGCATTCTTCGGTCACTTTCAAGCTGCGTTTCCCCTGGACCCCTTAAACCAATGCCACCCTTTTGCCGCTCAAGGTGAGTCCAGCCACGGACTAACCGTGTTGACATGTGGCTGAGCTGGGCCAATTCAACCTGAAGCTTTCCTTCATGACTCCGAGCTCGCTGGGCAAAAATATCCAGAATTAAACCAATTCGGTCTAATACTCGACATTCCAATACTTTTTCTAAATTGCGCTCTTGGCTGGGAGATAACTCGTGGTTAAAGATCACAAGTTCTGCTTCATGGAGTCGAACAATCTCTTTAAGTTCATCTAATTTACCTATACCGATAAAATAACGGGGTACAGGTTTTGAGCGCTGGGCCACCATAAATTCAACAGGGTCGCCCCCAGCAGACAAGACAAGCTCTTCAAACTCACGAAGCTGGGCATCATCGGCCTGCTCATGCTGAAGATTCAAATGAAATAAAACGGCTCTTTCCCCAGTTTTTGGACGCTCAAAAAACAAAAAACACCTCAAACATAAAAAAGAGCATTATCAATCAATAAGACCTTTCATGCCCCGAGCCCATAGGCTCTGAGTCAAAGTCTGAGTCATCGGCGTCGGTAGTTGCTGTAACTCTTACAGGTCGTGAAGGCACAACCGTTGAAATCGCATGCTTATAGACCATCTGGCTTACTGTATTTTTGAGTAAAATAACAAACTGATCAAAAGACTCTACTTGCCCCTGCAGCTTAATTCCATTAACTAAATAGATAGAAACAGGAATACGCTCTTTACGCAGAGTATTAAGATAAGGGTCTTGTAAACTTTGCCCTTTCGACATGACTTTCTCCTTAAAAGGCTCAACTGAGCACAAAATAACAGCAACCATTATCAGTTACTGGCAATAAAACAACCCAAAGCAGTAAAAATAAATATCTACAGCTAACTTAGTATCACTTAGTGGTGATTACCGACAGATAATTCAATGCCTCTTCAGTTATTTTTTCTAATTGAGTCGTATTTTCTGCCGCTACCAGATTTTTATACTTATTATTTTTCTGACAGGTGTATATCCAGTATAGCCCATTCCACCGCCTAAGCCATGTTAATTGTCGCTTAGCTAGCTGTCTTGTGGCCGCAATCGCTTTTAATCGCATCTGCTCAAGATCCTCATTGCCCTCTAGGTATTCCCACACTTGTCGATAGCCCACCGCTCGGATCGCTGGCAGGGATTTATCGAGATCGCCACGGCTCATTAATAATTGTGTTTCTTCTATAATACCCATGCCATTTTCAGCCAATAGCATTTGATCAAAACGTTGCTCTATACGCTGATGGAGGACTCCTCGATCACTAGGACAGACAGCAAGCTGTAATACCTGATAAGGAAAGTCTTTTGGGGCTTGTTCTTGGTGCCAGTGACTTAAAGGAATACCGGTCACCCGATAAACCTCTAACGCTCTTTGTACTCGTTGTGTATCAGTTGGTTTAAGCCGAGCCCCTGTTTCTGGATCCACATCAGATAGCATCTGGTGAATCGCAGCCCAACCTCTATCCATTGCCTCTTGCTCTATCTGCTGGCGCACCACGTCATTAGCGGCAGGCATTTGCGCCATGCCCTCTAACAATGCCTTAAAGTAAAG
>CBDUPS010000346.1:0-2437 GCA_965369155.1 uncultured Spongiibacteraceae bacterium | reverse complement strand
GGCTCTATTTCTCCTGAGGGTGAAATAGAAGTGATAGGCATTGGTTCACACCCATCTCATGGAATGAAAAAAGGCGTGGTAGTTAATATTGACTCTACTGTTGAGTCAATTCAACGGGCGGTTGAGCAAGCAGAGCTGATGGCGGATTGCCGTATTCATTCGGTTTATGTTGGTATCGCAGGCAGTCATATTCGTAGCTTTAATTCTCATGGCATTGTTGGTGTACGCGACAGTGAAGTACAGCAGTCTGATATCGATGGTGTTATAGAAGCGGCACAAGCGGTGGCGATTCCCGCAGATCAACGAGTGCTACATGTATTACCACAGGAATACATTATTGATTCACAAGATGGCATTTTAAAACCACAGGGCATGTCAGGCGTGCGTCTTGAAGCCAAAGTGCATTTAGTAACCTGTGCAGTTAATGCCGCACAAAATATTGAGAAATGTATTCGTCGTTGTGGCCTTGAAGTAGAAGATATTGTGTTAGAGCAATTGGCTTCAAGTTTTGCGGTATTAACAGAAGACGAAAAAGATTTAGGTGTTTGTTTGGTTGATATCGGTGGTGGCACAACAGATATCGCAATCTTTACTCATGGCTCTATTAGTCACACTGCGGTGATCCCAATTGCTGGAGATCAAGTAACTAACGATATTGCTATGGCACTACGCACACCGACACATTACGCCGAAGATATAAAAATTAAATATGCCTGTGCCTTAACAAAATTAGCCGGCGAAAACGAAACTATAAAAGTTCCAAGTGTAGGGGATCGTCCTCCACAAGAGCTTTCGCGACAAACATTAGCTGAGGTTGTTGAACCACGTTATGACGAATTATTTACGTTAATTTTGTCAGAAATTCGTCGCAGTGGTTTTGAAGAGTTATTACCAGCAGGTGTTGTGTTAACCGGAGGCACTTCCAAAATGGAAGGCGCTAGACACTTGGCTGAAGAAATATTTCACATGCCTGTGCGTATTGGTTCGCCTCAAGGCTTCCAAGGATTACAGGACATTATGAAGAATCCGATTTATTCAACCAGTATTGGATTGCTGTCTTATGCCAAGCAGCAGTCAGGAGAAATTCACTCTAAAAAAGATAAAATTGGCGGAGGCCATTTGAGTCGCTTTTGGAGTTGGGTACGGCAAAACTTTTAAGAGATTAAAAGATTTGCTTTTAAAAAGGGAACTGTGCATTAGCACGAAAACAACATAATAAAACGAGGATACTACCATGGCTTTTGAAATTATAGACGATGCCCCAGCAGGAGCAGTCATTAAAGTAATCGGAGTTGGCGGCGGCGGCGGCAACGCGCTACGTCACATGATCTCCAGTGGTGTGACTGGAGTAGAATTTATTAGCGCAAACACAGATTCACAAGCACTTAATGATTTTGGTTCACACACAGTTTTACAGTTGGGAACTAATATCACTAAAGGTTTAGGCGCAGGTGCTAATCCTGAGATAGGACGCAGAGCAGCCCTAGAAGATAGAGACTTAATCTCAGAGGTATTAATGGGCGCAGATATGGTTTTTATTACTGCAGGTATGGGCGGTGGTACAGGTACAGGTGCTGCACCTGTTGTAGCAGAAGTTGCTAAAGAAATGGGTATTTTAACGGTTGCGGTTATCACCAAACCGTTTCCTTTTGAAGGCAAAAAGCGTATGCGTCTTGCTGAAGAAGGTATTGTGGAGTTACAGCAGCATGTGGATTCGTTAATTACTATTCCTAATGAAAAACTACTAAGTGTTTTAGGGCCACAAACCCGTTTACTTGATGCTTTTGAAGCAGCTAACAATGTATTGCTTGGAGCGGTACAAGGTATTGCCGACTTAATTATTCGCCCAGGATATATCAATGTGGATTTTGCTGATGTAAAAACAGTAATGTCTGAAAATGGCAAGGCAATGATGGGTTCTGGTGCGGCAACCGGCGAACATCGTGCGAAAGAAGCAACAGAAGCGGCTATTGGTAGTCCTCTGCTAGAAGATGTTAATTTAGAAGGCGCTCGTGGTATTTTAATTAATATCGCCGCTGGTGTTGATATCGGTATGGGTGAATTCAGTGAAGTGAACGAAATTGTTCAAGAAATCGCCTCTGAAAATGCCAATGTTATCGTGGGTACGGTTATTGATCCGTCATTAGGTGATGAGTTACGAGTAACCGTAGTAGCAACAGGCTTAGGGTTGGCAGAAGTTACTGAATCAACACCACACAGAGTGAGAAGTTTAGTATCAGCAGCACCTGCACCTAAAGCACGGGTTGAACCTCAATTGGTAGAGCCTCAGCCGATGCCGGCGACATTACAGCAGGCTGCGGGGAAATCATTTGATGATGCAACCGATTACAGTGGTTATGAGCAGCCGGCAGTACAAAGAGTAGCGGTAGCTTCTCGTGCATCAGCGGCAAGTGCTGCGGCAGTAGAGCCTGTACAG
>CBDUPS010000345.1:0-2444 GCA_965369155.1 uncultured Spongiibacteraceae bacterium | reverse complement strand
AAGGGCAACAAAACACCTGCTTAGCCGATGAGGGGGATTTTATTGTTAAACGTAAAGAAGGCTTTTTTTCTTATCAGTTAGCTGTAGTTGTTGATGATGCTTTTCAGGGAATTACCCATGTGGTGCGAGGTATCGACTTAATGCCCACAACCTATGGGCAAATTTTTTTACAAGAACAACTAGGGCTTTCGCACCCCCATTATTTACATATCCCCGTGCTATGCGATAAAAACAACAACAAACTCAGTAAACAAACCTTTGCCCAGCCTATTAATAATCAACACCCTGCGGACAATCTACGTCTGGCGTTACACTACTTACAGCAACCTTCACCCCCTGCTACCGACAACATTAGCCTTATATTACAGTGGGCGATAAAAAACTGGAGCTATACACCTCTTTTGCAACAAACCGCTATAACACTGTAGTCAATCAGCGCTTACCCTAATTACAGGCTTTCAGGTACTATTGGCTTCATCATCAACTACCCTATGGGTTAACCAAGGTATCACTAACGCTTTTATGTATATCAATCGAGCCATTTTATTATTTTTTCTTTTGATTTTTCTTTTTACGCCGTCTTTTCAGGCATGGATTCTCCACGACGGTACCGCATGGTATCGCCCATGGGTGGCATGGGGTGGCGTAATTGCTTTGAGCGCTTGGGTTAATTACCGTTTAAACCAGAATGAAATTTGAATTAAGCCAACTTTTTATTTTTGCCGTCAGCTATCTCTTATTTTTGATAGGTGTCGCTTATATTAGTGATCGCGGCATGATTCCACGACGCTGGATACGCCACCCTATCGTTTATGTGGCCTCCCTTGGGGTATTTGTTGGTAGTTGGGCGTTTTATGGGATTACCGGTTTAGCCTATGAATATGGTTACGGGTTTTTAGCCTACTATTTTGGCGCCAGTATTCTGTTTTTATTCTCCCCACTGTTACTAACACCTCTGTTACGCATCACCAAAGCCAACCAACTAGGCTCTTTAGCCGATTTAATCGCCTTTAGGTACCGTAGCCCTTGGGCTGGGATTTTAGTCACCATCGGTATGCTCATTGCCGCTTTACCCCTGCTATCAACACAAATACAAGCCGTCTCTAATGCGGTGCAAATTTTAAGCTTGCAAGAGCTGCGTATTTTTAACGACCAAGGCCCAAGAGATGATCTTGCTCTGGTGTTCTGTTTTATGATCACCTTATTTGCCTTAACCTTTGGCACAAGGCATTCAACCGGCCCTGAGTATCACCAAGGGCTCGTTGCCGCTATCGCCTTTGAGACGATTGTAAAAACCACCGCATTACTGATTATTGGCTTTGCCTCGGTGTATATGGTGTTTGGTGGATTCTCAGGATTAGAGCAATGGTTAGGTAATAATCCCGAGCAAATAACCCGCCTACAAACGTCGTTAAAAGATGGCTCACCCAAAACTCTTACCTTAATTTTTCTGTCATCCGTTATTGTGATGCCACATATGTTTCATATGCTTTTCTCTGAAAACCCCAGCACTCGCTCTATTAAAGTGGCCACGTGGGGGGTTCCAGTATTGTTCTTTGTGATGAGTTTGCCGGTACTGCCTATTCTTTGGGCAGGACAGGCATTGCAAAGCCCGGTAGCACCGGATTACTACTCGTTGGGTATTGGTTTATCGTTAGAGTCTCCACTGTTAGTTTCTTTGGCCTTTGTTGGGGGGATTTCTGCCGCCAGTGGTGCCATTATTGTAACGACCATTGCCTTGGCCAATATGTGCCTTAACCATTTAATACTGCCCTTCTACCAACCCGGCTCCGAACAAAACTTATACCGTTGGATTATTTGGAACCGCCGTATTTTAATTGTCTCCATTATTTTTTCTGCCTATCTGTTTTTTATCAATACCGGCCACAAAGAAAGCCTCACCCATTTAGGAATGGCTGCATTTATTGCCTCTATGCAGTTTTTGCCGGGTATTGCCGCTACTTTGTTTTGGTCAAAAGCCAACCATAAAGGTTTTATTGCAGGGCTTATCTGTGGGTTTTCCGTCTGGTTTATTGCCTTACTTGCCCCTATTTTTAGTGGATCTGATAGCACGCTGCTCAATACCATTTCCCCTAGCCTTATTAATCAATATAGCGAGTTAAACTTAATTGTTGCCAGCTCCCTTGGGGTAAACCTTATTGTGTTTGTCCTGGTTTCTATTTTTACTAAAACCAGTGAAGACGAAAAAGCCGCCGCTGAAATTTGTTCTCTTGATGATCTTAATCGCCCTATTCGCCAACAAATGGTGCTGTCTTCTATTGAAGAGTTTCGTGAGGCACTCGGCCTACTTTTAGGGCAAAAAGTCGCCAATGGTGAAATCAACCGCGCTATTGCTATGCTAGAACTTGCAGAGAATGAGCGTAGACCCTATGCCTTACGACAATTAAGAGGCCAGATAGAAGCCAATTTATCCGGCTTAATGG
>CBDUPS010000344.1:0-2448 GCA_965369155.1 uncultured Spongiibacteraceae bacterium | reverse complement strand
CCCACAAAATACGTTAACCATAAAAAATAATCGAGGCATAGAAAAGCTAGCACTCCACGATATTATTTACTGTGTGGCAGAGCAAAAGTATGTGACCGCTATACATAAAAATGGAGAGGCCATGTTAGATGAAAGCTTGAAACAGCTAGAAGAGACCTTTGCTCATTATTTTTTACGAGTACATCGAAACACCTTAGTGGCAAAGGACGAAGTAAAAGCCATTAAAAAAGATGATGAAGGGGCGTTAAGAGTGATATTAAAGAACCATGACTTTCAGCCTATTGTAAGTCGTCGCCATGTGAGTGATGTGAAGGGTGAGTTTTAAATTAAGCATATATAAAAGGCATCGTGTTTAATAGGTTACCTTTATTAGGCCTTAAGCCCTTTTGTTGACCATATCTTATCAGATAACATAAAATGGCCGCGCTAGAATAATGAACCTAATAAAAAGCAAACAGAGCAGGTTAAATCATTCTGATAGAGAATAAAATTGTATGTTACTGAGTGGTATCGCTGAGCATATATCCCAAATTTTACGCCACCAAATTAATGACTCTAGAGGTAATAACCCTGTTATTCAGAAGCTATAGATTAAAACACTAGGCTAAAAATAGTCTGAATAAGTAAAGCTTTGATACTTCAATGTAAGACATGGAAAAATAGATAATGAAAATGAAGTATCGTTCAGAAATAGATGGGTTGAGAGCAGTCGCAGTAGTTCCAGTAATACTTTATCACGCCGGTATTGAAATTTTTGGTGGTGGGTTTGTTGGGGTTGATGTTTTTTTTGTTATTAGTGGATATCTTATAACAACTATTATTCTTTCTGAGATGGGCAAAAATGCTTTTTCTCTTGTCGATTTTTACGAACGCAGAGCCAGACGTATCCTACCGGCTCTTTTCTTGGTGACATTAACGTCTATTCCTTTTGCTTGGGGTTTATTAACACCCTCTGAAATGAAGGACTTCTCCCATAGTTTAATTGCGGTTCCAACATTTTCTTCCAATATTCTATTTTGGATGGAGTTTGATTATTTTGATACCGCCAGTGAGCTAAAGCCTCTTTTGCATACTTGGAGCTTGGCTATTGAAGAGCAGTATTATGTTCTTTTTCCTTTATTGCTTATGCTTATGTGGCGATTTAGAACAGGCTGGATGCTTGGCTCTTTAATTATTTTAGCGGGCATAAGTTTGGCCGTAGCCCAATGGGGTGCATACAACGATCCTTCGGCAGCATTTTATTTATTACCGGCACGGGGATGGGAGTTGGCAATTGGAGCGTTTATTGCATTTTCTTTTGTTTATAAAAAAGAGGTTGTGCAGGCGCTTCGCTCTAAGCGTTTATTGAGTGCTTTTTTTGAAGTGCTTGGCTTTTTGATGATTGGTTATTCTATTTTTGTGTTTAATGAAAAAACACCTTTTCCTGGCTTATATGCATTGCTACCCACAGTTGGGGCGGGATTAATTATTTTGTTCTCATCTACCGAAACGATGATTGGTCGACTTTTGAGTCTACGGCCCTTGGTTTCGATAGGCTTAGTTAGCTACAGCGCATATCTTTGGCATCAGCCTATGTTTGCCTTTGCTCGGTATTTCTTTTTTCCTGAGCCTACGCCGTTTATATTTTTATGTTTGATTATTATGGTTTTTCTATTGTCTTATTTAACCGTAAGGTTTGTTGAAAAACCATTTCGTAATAGACAAAAGCTTGGACGAAAAGCAATATTTACCTTTTCTGCTATTGGCTCATTAGTGTTGGTTTTAATTGGTTTGGTAGGTCATTTTAATAATGGCTTTGAACAACGAGCATGGCATACAACGTCATTTAAGAAAAATTATCAGCCTGATCTTGGCTTACTGCGAGATAAAAGTTGGGAAAGTTTACGGACGTTAAGCAAAAATGAGAACTATGCGGTTTATCATAATGAGTTCGATAACCAACTGTGGTTTCCTGAAAGTAATGGGCGGAAAAATTTACTCATTATTGGTGATTCGCATACAAAAGATATGTATAACACGCTGACCCATAGTAAAGAGGCAATGGCACATTACAATATTGCTCGATATGGAACTGCGATAGGGGGAGTGCTAAGAAAAGAGTCAACATTTTTTGCCTCACCCAACTATAACAAGGCAGACATTATTATGATTGCCTCACGCTATAATGGCGAGAATACAAGACGATTTAATATCGTGGTAGAAAAAATAAGAAATGATAAGAAGCAGGTTGTTATCGTAAAAAGCATTCATGAGTTTCCCTTTTCTGGGGGGAAGACTACTGCTGATATGCTGCTGCAAAAAGAATATTTTGATAAATATGAAAGCCGCGAATTATCAGCTACTGAAATAGTAGAGCGCATAGATCAAGCTTATTACATTGATTACGCTACAGGCACTCGGGATCCAGGCTTGAAAATTTCAGATGATGCTATTGATGCAATAGCTAAA
>CBDUPS010000343.1:0-2452 GCA_965369155.1 uncultured Spongiibacteraceae bacterium | reverse complement strand
TTTATCTATTTATGCCCAGCGAGAATCTCGCCAAGGCTTTTCCCACAACATTCCCTCTGATACTTACCAGAGTTTTGTCGAGAGCTTTCCCTTTGAAGAAACCCCTGATCAACAAGCCGCTATTAAAGCGGTTGTTAATGATATGCAATCCCCCGAACCGATGGATCGTTTAATTTGTGGGGATGTTGGTTTTGGTAAAACAGAGGTGGCGATGCGTGGCGCATTTATTGCCGTGCATAATAGTAAACAGGTTGTGGTTTTGGTCCCCACCACATTATTAGCGCAACAACATTACGATAATTTCCGTGACCGCTTTAGTGATCTCCCCGTCAACATCGCCCTTATTTCTCGCTTTAAAACCGCCAAAGAGCAAAAAGTTATTATTGAAGACTTAGCCAAAGGCACGGTTGATATTGTGATTGGTACTCACAAATTATTACAAAGCGACATGAATTATAAAAACTTAGGGCTACTTATTATTGATGAGGAGCATCGCTTTGGAGTGAAACAAAAAGAGCGCCTCAAGGCCCTTAGAGCTGAAGTTGATATTCTAACGCTAACCGCCACCCCTATTCCAAGAACATTAAATATGGCGCTATCAGGTATGCGGCATTTATCCATCATTGCTACTCCTCCGGCCAAACGTTTGGCTGTAAAAACCTTTGTTCGCGAATCTGATGACGCACTCATTAAAGAGGCTCTGCTACGGGAACTACTCCGTGGTGGACAGGTTTACTACTTACATAACGACATTAACACAATGGAAAAAGTCGTTGAAAAAATAACAAATTTAGTTCCTGAGGCTCGGCCTATTATTGCCCATGGGCAAATGCGAGAGCGGCAACTAGAACGGGCGATGTCAGACTTTCATCATAAACGTTTTAATGTTTTAGTCTGTACCACTATTATCGAGAATGGTATTGATATACCCAATGCCAACACCATTATTATTGACCGTGCAGATAAATTTGGTTTAGCACAATTGCATCAATTACGAGGTCGTGTGGGCCGCTCTCACCACCAAGCCTACGCTTATTTACTCACTCCCAACCAACGCACCATTACCCGTGATGCGGTAAAACGCCTTGAGGCTATTATTGAGGCCGGACAACTAGGGGCGGGATTTTTACTGGCTACTAACGATTTAGAAATTCGTGGTGCTGGAGAGTTATTAGGTGAAGAGCAAAGCGGCCAAATTAATAGTATTGGTTATGACCTTTATATGGAGCTACTAGAAAAAACGGTTGCCGCGTTAAAAGAAGGTAAACCTCAACCTGATATCAACTCAACCAATCAGGCTGAAATTAATTTACAAATGCCTACACTAATACCCGATGCCTATATTCCCGATGTCAGCCTGCGATTAAACCTATATAAGCGCATCGCCACCGCCTCAAAATCAGGCTTAAAATCTATTCAAATAGAAATGATTGATCGGTTTGGCTTATTACCAGAGGAATGTAAATTACTGTTTCGCTCAGCCTCACTACGCCTTAAAGCCACTCAGTTGGGTATTGCAAAAATTGATGCCAGCACTGAAAAAGGCAAAATAGAGTTTTTAAGTGATACCGTTATTGAGCCTATTACCCTTATTGAGCTCATTCAACAACAATCAAAAACCTATTCGTTAAAAGGCGGAAATACCCTTATATTTACCCATAAAACCAATAGCTACCATGAATGCATAGATTTTGTTTTAACCTTGCTCGATAAACTGAATATCCCCGCAAGTAATGACAAGCCTGCATGAGTCTCTTACACTTAGTCGCACTATAAGCCATGGAATTTGTTATGCCTTTTTTTCAGCGTTATTTGCAGCCAATAAGCTTAGGGCTATTATTAACTTTAGCCTTCATCGCTCTGCCTACAAAAGCTGATGATACCGATGAAGTAGAACAGCTTTATCAGGTTGAAGTTATTGTATTTACCCCTAACCGCCGTCCCGATACCTCTGAATCTTGGCGACAAATTCATACCGTGCAATGGCCCTCTCCTCTTATTTTTTTAAAGCAAGAGAGCGATCAACCACAAAACACCACAGAAGAAGTATCTGAAAGCACTGCCGACCTTAACCGCAGCCAACCAAGAACATTTTACGCCCTCAAACCCAATCAATTTATTTTGTCCGATACCGAGTCGTATTTAAATCGACAGGGCTATCGTGTGCTATCTCATCAATCATGGTTACAAAACATCAGTAACAAAAAGACAGCGCCACATATCGTTATTTATGGGGGCGATTATTATGGAGAGCATCAAACACTAGAGGGCAGTATACAAGTTTATGTTGAGCGCTATTTACATGTAGATACCGATCTTTGGTTAATCGATTTTTCACCGAATGTAGGTCAGGCCTCAGAAGACATCCCATCTCTTCCGCCCCGCCCCTTTAATCCAGATAGCCTTTGGGGACAAATTCCCGAAGACGATGACTATTCACATCAACCTTTAG
>CBDUPS010000342.1:0-2461 GCA_965369155.1 uncultured Spongiibacteraceae bacterium | reverse complement strand
ACCGGTCGTGTTTACGACACAGTATTAAAAAAAGAGCGTCGTGGCGACTACTTAGGCGGTACTGTTCAGGTGATTCCTCATATAACAGATGAGATAAAACAGCGTGTTGTACTAGCCAGCAAAGGCTACGATATCGTTATTGTTGAGATAGGCGGTACGGTGGGTGACATCGAATCACAGCCTTTCTTAGAGGCGGCAAGACAGTTAAAAGTAGAAAGACGTAAAAGTGTTTTATGGATGCACTTAACGTTATTGCCTTACATAAAAACCAGTGGCGAATTAAAAACCAAACCTACCCAGCACTCGGTTAAAGAGTTGCGCTCTATTGGGGTTCAGCCCGATATTTTATTATGCCGTTCTGAAGAGCATGAGTTAGATGATAGCTCTCGGCAAAAAATAGCCTTGTTTACCAATGTAGAAGAACGGGCCGTTATTCCCGTACTTGATGCTAAAAGTATTTATGGTATTCCCCTTACCCTACATAAAGAAGGTCTCGATGATATCGTTTTAGATATGCTTGGGCTGGAATGTGCAGAGGCAGATTTAAGTGATTGGCAGTGGGTGCTAAATCGTCACCTGCACCCTGAGGGTGAAGTCACCGTTGCCATGGTGGGTAAATACATGGAGTTACTTGATGCCTATAAATCATTAATCGAGGCATTAACTCACGCAGGTATTCATACCAATACACGGGTTAATATTCAGTATATCGATTCAGAGCTTATCGAAAAACAAGGCGTTGATATCCTAAAAGGTGTTGATGCTATTTTAGTTCCCGGTGGCTTTGGTCATCGTGGGGTAGAAGGCAAAATAAAAACGGTGCAATTTGCCAGAGAAAACAAAATTCCTTACTTAGGTATTTGCCTTGGTATGCAAGTGGCGGTTATTGAATACGCCCGTCATGTTGTTGGCTTACAAGATGCCAATAGTACCGAGTTTGATAGCCACTCACCTAATCCGGTTATTGGCTTAATTACAGAGTGGGTTACTGCAAACGGTGATACTGAAACCCGTAGTGAGAATTCAGATTTAGGTGGCACGATGCGTTTAGGTGCCCAAGAAAGTGGTTTGGTTGAAGACTCATTGGTGCAGAGCATTTATCAAAGCAATACGATTGTTGAGCGTCATCGCCACCGTTACGAGGTGAACAATAATTTTATTGAGCAACTACAGCAAGCAGGTTTAAAAGTAGGGGGTTGGTCACTGGATAATAACTTAGTTGAGGTGGTAGAAATACCGAATCATCCCTGGTTTGTTGCCTGCCAGTTTCACCCAGAGTTTACCTCTACCCCCCGTGATGGGCATCCGCTGTTCACCAGTTTTATTGAAGCAGCCAAAAAACAAAAAAGCATATAACCGATACACAAAACTATTTCTTAAAGATATTAAAGGACTAAGCAGTGAGCCAAAAAAAATTAAAAATACAAAATATCACCGTCTCTAATGACGATCCTTTTGTGTTGTTTGGCGGTATGAATGTTTTGGAATCCAGAGACTTAGCCCTTGAAGTGGCGGAACATTATGCGCAAGTTTGCCAAAAGCTCAATATCCCCTATGTGTTTAAAGCCTCTTGGGATAAAGCTAATCGTTCCTCTATGCATTCATTTAGAGGCCCAGGCTTAGATGAAGGGCTAAAAATTCTGCAAGAAATTAAAAGCACGTTTAATGTGCCATTAATTACCGATGTACATGAGCCTCATCAAGCAGCAGCGGTTGCAGAGGTTGCTGATGTATTACAGTTACCGGCATTTTTATCTCGTCAAACCGATTTAGTCGTAGCAATGGCTAAAACCGGAGCGGTGATTAATATTAAAAAAGCACAGTTTTTAGCGCCCCATGAAATGCGCCACATTTTGCAAAAATGTGAAGAGGCGGGTAATAAAAATTTAATGCTGTGTGAGCGAGGCAGTGCTTTTGGTTACAACAACTTAGTCGTGGACCCTTTAGGCTTTGAAGTAATGAAGGGCTTTGAATATCCGGTATTATTTGATGTAACCCATTCGTTACAAATTCCTGGTGGGCAGTCTAATGCTGCTGGTGGTCGCCGCCAACAAGTGGTTGCTTTAGGTAAAGCCGGTATGTCTCAGGGACTGGCCGGCTTATTTTTAGAGGCGCACCCTGATCCAGATAAAGCCGCTTGTGATGGTCCTTGTGCGTTACCCCTTAAAAAGTTAGAGGTATTTTTGTCGCAAATGCAGGCAATAGACAGCTTGGTAAAAAGCTTAGAACCTATTGAAATTGTTTGATTTTAATTTGAATTTTTTTGTATATAAACTTAATTAACTGGAGATAATTATGGCGATCATTGCCGATATTAAGGCTTTTGAAATTCTGGATTCCCGTGGCAACCCCACTATTGAAGTCGATGTGGTTTTACAATCAGGTGCTGTAGGTAGTGCCTGTGCGCCTTCTGGGGCATCAACCGGTTCTCGCGAAGCTCTTGAATTACGCGATGGTGATA
>CBDUPS010000341.1:0-2489 GCA_965369155.1 uncultured Spongiibacteraceae bacterium | reverse complement strand
AGGGTGACTCGGCTGGAGGCTCTGCCAAACAAGCCCGTGATCGCACCTTCCAAGCGATTATGCCTTTGCGTGGCAAAATCTTAAATACATGGGAGGTGGACTCCACAGAGATATTGGCCTCACAAGAAGTACACAATATCGCGATTGCCTTGGGCATTGACCCGGCTTCCGATGACTTGAGTGGTTTACGTTACGATAAAATATGTATTTTGGCCGATGCAGACTCTGATGGGCTACACATTGCAACTTTGCTTTGTGCATTATTTGTACAGCACTTTAAGCCGCTAGTATTAGCCGGTCATGTTTATGTGGCTATGCCACCTTTGTATCGTATTGATATAGGTAAAGAGGTTTTTTACGCCCTTGATGAAGCAGAAAAACAAGGTATTTTAGACCGTCTACAGTCTGAGAAAAAATCAGGCAAAATTAATGTACAGCGCTTTAAAGGCTTGGGTGAAATGAACCCATTACAACTGCGTGAAACAGTGATGGATCCAGATACCAGACGGTTGGTTCGTTTAGTGATGGAACATGGGGACGACACTCGCAGTTTAATGGATATGTTGCTGGCTAAAAAACGGGCTTCTGACCGTAAAAAATGGTTAGAAAGCAAAGGCGATTTAGCGGAGGTTTAGCGCATAGGTGAAAGAAAAAAGAGCCACTATTTTGTGGCTCTTTTTATATTGACGTTAAGAGTAAGGGTTATTTTTTTAGCATCATATTAATGCGTTTTTCTGTTTTTTTACCGTAGGGCGGTAACATTCCCCCCAAACGCATTAAGTTTATTTTGCTTTGTTTAAAAACCGCTTTTGGGTGGCTAAATGTAGCAAAGCCATAAAACCCATGATAATTACCCATGCCACTATCGCCAACACCGCCAAAGGGTAAGTCTTCACAAATCACATGGGCCATCACATCATTAATAACAGCCCCCCCAGAAATAGTTTTATCTAATACTTTGCGTTCTTCTTGTGCATCTTGCCCAAAATAATAAATGGCAAGAGGTCTTGGTCTTTGGTTAATAAACTGAATACAGTCATCAATATTGTTATAAGTTTTGATGCAGACTAGCGGACCAAATAACTCCTCCTGCATAACCTGTGCGTCGTCAGCAGGGTCGACCAATAATGTTAAGGGTATTTTATGAGTCGTCTCTTGCTTGGAGAAATCTTCATTGGCGGGGTTAATTTCAATAATAGAAGAGCACTTGTCTTTGGCATCAGATAAGAGTCCCTGTAAACGCTCATAATGACGTTGATTAATAACCGAGGTGTAATCAGGGTTATCGCGCATGGTCGGAAAGAATGTGCTGAATTGTTGTATACAATGCTCAAGAAATGCTTTTTTATATTCTTGTGGGACAAAAATATAGTCTGGGGATAAGCAAACCTGCCCGGAGTTAAGGGCTTTGCCCGCCATAATACGTGCAGCGGCTTCTTTTATATCGGCGGATGAACCAATAATCACCGGAGACTTTCCCCCAAGCTCTAACGTGACGGGGGTTAGATTTTTTGCGGCACCTTGCAAAATGTACTGAGCAATACTGGTTGAACCTGTAAAAATAATATGGTCTAACGGCAGCTCAGCAAAGGCTTGTCCGACTGCCGGGCCGCCGGTAATTCCAACACACTCTTCAGGGCTAAAGTATTTACCAATGAGCTCTTTGAGTAGCTCGGAGGTGGTGGGTGTCACTTCGGTGAGCTTTAGCATAGCGCGATTACCCGCTGCAAATATCCCAGCTAAGGGGGCTAAAGCAACATGTACGGGGAAGTTCCATGTGGTGATGTTGCCTACGGTGCCTTTGGGTTGGTATTCCACCCGAGCTTTAGCACCTAGTATATTTAATGGAAACATAACCGAGTGCCGTTTAGGCTTCATCCAACTGACCACATGCTTACGGGCATGTTGTAACCCAGCAACGGTACCAAAAAAATCACTCATTGCGGTTTGATGGTAAGACCGTGAACCAAAGTCAGCATTAATCGCTTTCTCTAACGCTTCGGTATTTTCAAGAATAAGAGCAATAGTTCGATCGATGCGGTCGATACGCGTTTGGGCGCTGACAAAGCCCTCATTGATAAAGGCAGTTTGTTGAGCAGTTAACAATTGCTGCATTTTCTCTATAGTTTGTCGGTCTTGATCAAAAGTGCTGTTCATGTTTACCTCCGTAGGTGGTATCGTGCCATAGAATTCACAGGGTGGACGTGAGCTATACTCATTGTAATGATGTCTGCTTATAACTAAATGGAACAGTTAGGGTGGGAAATACGTGAATATATCATTACCAGTTATGATTACAGTGTCTATAATAACCACTGAGTATAAAGAATAATATTTTATATATGGTAGCAGGGAAGAATGATTAGGCAGTTTATTTTTGGATTAATTTTGGTTGTTGGTGTTGGTGCCTCTGCATTGGTAGCCTCTTTTCTGTACGACCAAGAAACAGACAAAGCGTTATTAGAGTTTCAAATTGATATTGATAAACG
>CBDUPS010000340.1:0-2493 GCA_965369155.1 uncultured Spongiibacteraceae bacterium | reverse complement strand
GGCGTTTAGAAACCAACCCATTTTGTAACAACACTTTTAAGTGATGGCTCATACTGTTTTGTTTTACGGCAAAAATATGGCTTAACTCAAGCACGCCAAAAGCATCCTGTTGCAACAGATGCAGAATCTGTAATCGCAAGGGATCAGAAGTGGCCTTGGTAAGACTGGCAATATCATGCCAGCTCTTTTGATTGTTTAGTGCAGTGCTCATGGGGAGGGGATTCTATCAGTATTTTTTCATATATCAAAATTTTTCGATATATGGTGGCGTGGTAGATAAGCTAAGGCTGTGAAAATCGGTGATATGTTGTGAGTATTTTTCGATAAAGCCTCTGGGTTCTGTTAGAATTTTAGATTAAGGTTAGCATCAAATTATTTAAATATATTAAGGAGTGATAATGAGCCATTTAGTGCCCAATGTTGTATTTAGAACCCGTGTTAGAGATGAAAGCATAGGTGGAGATAACCCATTTAAATGGCAGGATGTGTCGACGGATGACATTTTTAAGAATAAAAATATCATTGTTTTCTCTTTGCCGGGTGCTTTTACGCCTACCTGTTCAAGTACCCATTTACCGGGGTTTGAAGAGAAATACGACCAACTAAAAGCCTTGGGGGTTGATGAGGTTTACTGCATTAGTGTGAATGATGCTTTCACCATGTTTCAGTGGTCAAAAAATCTCGGCATCAAAAACGTTAAGATGCTACCCGACGGCAACGCAGACTTTACCCGCCTAATGGGGATGTTGGTGAAAAAAGAGAACTTAGGTTTTGGCAACAGATCGTGGCGTTACTCTATGTATGTAAGCAATGGAGAGATTAAACGCTTGTTCTCAGAGCCTGGCATGTCGGATAACTGCCCAGAAGACCCTTTTGAGTGTAGCGATGTTGATACCATGCTGGATTTTTTGAAAAACCAATAAATGGTAAGAAGTAGTTAATTAAAGCCCCCAAGGCTGGCATCAACTTGGGGGCTTTTTTGCTACATGGACAGGCACTAAATACTTAAAATTACAGGTACGAAATAAACAAAAGAAATAAACATGGACAGGCAGACAAATAAACATGGACAGGCACAGTTTAAAAGAAATAAACAGTGCAAATTAAGAATAAACATGGACAGGCACTGGAAATAAACATGGACAGGCACAGTTTAAAAAATAAATTTATTTTTATTAAAAACTCTGATTTTGTTAAAATAAACATCAAAATAAACATGGACAGGCACAGAAAATAAACAAAATAAATAAACATGGACAGGCACTGCTTAAAAAGTAATTTTATTTTTTATTCAAAATACTCGTTTTGTTAAAGACCATAGGTAGAGTAATAAAATAAGACTGACTTTATTCAAGTTAAGGTACTAACGAAGGCAATGGTTTTTTTGTGTCAATAGAAATGCATTTCGCTCTTGGGTAAAAGCAAAAAAAGATGGTTGCTCTAAAAGCTAAAGAAAGTTAGGCAAGCCTTTGGTAATGCGTAGGTTGCTTTCGCGGACTAAACCGTTTGTTGGCTAATGCTTCAAAGGTGGTGCTGTTATTAATCCATTGGTGCCAATCAATTGTTAATCGTTTAAGAATAGGGGGTAAATGATGGGGAATAAATCCGCGTTTGCCCTCACGAATAATTCGGCCTGTGGTGTCAACCAGTGTTAGGTATTCTTCTAGATTAAATAAAATACCATTTTGAATTGTGTTCTTAACACTGCCCTCAAAGTGCAGTAAGGGTTTAAGGGCAAAGGAGAAGTCATGAATACTGCCTTCTTTTTGTGCGTTAGCTATAGCATCTGGCAAATTAAAGGTAGGGGTAATGCGTTCTTTAATACTGGTGTAATCCGATGTTTCTGGGGTTTTAGCCATCTGCGCCCTAATGGGGTTTAAGTCGACATAAGCCATACAAGAGAGCAAAGCTTCTTCGGTTAATAATGCCTGAGACTTATAGCGAGACTCCCAAAAGTGGCCTGTACAAACATCTTCTTTATTGGCTCTGCGAGCAATAGGCTCATTTAAACACTTCATAAACCAACTTAAACTTCCAAGCCGTTGTCGCCAAACTGCAGCGATATCATCAATGGTTTTTTGTTCAGCTTGAGAAAGTGTTATTCCTTGCACATATCGTTGCACTAACAAAGGCCCTTTAAATAAAGCACACCAGCGTTGGATTACCTCATCATCAGACCAAACCTTGGCCTCAGCCTCGTTAATTTTAACCACCAGATGCAGGTGATTACTCATGACTGCATAAGCGGCAATATCGATAGCAAACAATGAAGCCAATAAACGAATACGCTCAACAATCCATTGTCGTCGATATTCATAATCAGTTTGAGTGTGCTCATCATAGCCACACAAAAAAGCACGACGCACACAGCGCGACACCACATGATAATAAGGCGTAGCTTCTAGGGAGATTAACTCTTTTCTGGGTTTTGGCATCACGCTGTTGAATTGCATCTAAAACTGACCCACTATTTGCATCGAATATTGACCCACC
>CBDUPS010000339.1:0-2518 GCA_965369155.1 uncultured Spongiibacteraceae bacterium | reverse complement strand
AAAAAAGGCGATTGGGATGTGGGTATTACCATTGATGTGATGGAGGCTGCCGCTAGTGTTGATACGATTGTGTTGCTTTCCGGTGATGGGGATTTTGATCGGCTGTTAACCCATGTGGCAACCAAACATGGAGTCACGACGCAGGTGTATGGCGTGCCTGCTTTAACAGCAAAGTCACTGATTGATTCAGCCACCACATTTGTGGCTATTGATCCGCGGTGGCTGCAGTAGCATTTGTATTTACTAGCTAGTGTTTACTGTTAAGTGATACTAACCGCACTAAAAACTTTTTCCCTTTAATGCGTTCGTTTTGTAGCTGTTGTAATGCTGCTGATGTTTGTTGTTTCTCGATGGCAACAAAGCTGCACTGATTAAGCACCTTTATTATACCAATAGCATTACCATCAACGGTTTTATTGGCGGTTAATGCTCCAACAATATCTCCTGGGCGAATTTTTTGCTTTTTACCACCACTTATTTGAATGGTCGCCATTGGGGCTTTAAATGGTGCGTATTTTAATACGCGGGCATCAGGTAGTTTTTCACCGGTAATGCTTTTATCTAAAAAGGCCGCCAGCTGGGTTATTTTTCCTGATTCTTGAGGGGTATATAACGAACAGGCAATGCCGGTTTTTTCTCCACGACCCGTGCGACCAATGCGATGCACATGCACTTCGGCATCACGGGACACTTCGTAGTTAATCACCAAATCTAAATCGGTAATATCTAAACCTCGGGCGGCTACATCGGTGGCCACCAAAATAGAGGCGCTACGATTGGCAAATTGAGTTAAGCGTAAATCTCTAATGGGCTGCTCTAAGTCCCCATGCAACCCTAATGCATCAAAACCTTCTTGATACAGTTTGTTGGCGAGCTCTTGGGTTTCTTTTTTGGTGTTACAAAAAATAAGGCAGCTTTGAGGTTGATGATGTTGTAGCAAAATTCGCAGTGCTTGGGGTTTGTCTGCTTGGCTTACCTGATAAAAGTGTTCGGTAATTTGTTGGTGATTGTGGTGATGAGCCACTTTTACCACGGTGGGGCTTTTCGTGATGTGTTCAGCCATTTGTGTAATAGCATCAGGGAATGTGGCGCTAAATAATAGAGTTTGTCGATTGGGGTTTAGGGTGCTAATAATTTGCTGCAAGGTTTCTTGAAAACCCATCTCTAACATACGATCAGCCTCATCAAGCACCAAGGTTTGTACCGTGGTAAAGTTGATGGTTTCTTTGCGTAGATGATCACCAATGCGCCCTGGAGTTCCTACAATAATATGCGCCCCTTGTTGCAGAGATTTTTTCTGCAAGCCAAACGACTCCCCGCCGCAAATGGTGAGTATCTTTACATTAGCGGTTGTACGGGCTAGCTGGCGTATTTGTTCGGCTACTTGGCCGGCAAGCTCCCGGGTTGGGCAAATGATAAGCCCTTGAATCTGTAAAACATCTACAGTTAACTTATTAAGTAAAGCTAATCCAAAAGCGGCCGTTTTACCCGAGCCGGTTTGGCTTTGGGCAATAATATCGTCCCCTTGCAGCATTAAAGGTAGGGATTGTGCCTGAATATCCGTCATCTGAGTAAAGCCTAGTGATGACAGGTTGTCGAATAACGGTTGCTTTAAGGGTAAAAATTCAAAAGATGTTGAGCTCAAAGGGAATTACCTGAAAATCGGCCATTGTACGCGTATTTCTATTTAAAAGTGCCAATAATTACTGCTTTAACCGTAGGTATTCTTGGTTAATGGCCGCAAGTATGGCCGGTGCCTCGTTGGTTTTTTCGGCAATATGGGTCAGTGCATCAGCATTACGCAAAAAATCATCTTGAGGGATAAGTTGCTGTTGGTAGGCGCGCTCAAAGATAGGGAATATATTGATAATTCTTTGTTTTATAACGCCTTCTTCTAGTGGGTGTTTAGAGCTTTCCTCGCACAGGCGGGCGATATACAGCATAAAGCAATGCATCGATGCCGACTCTGGGGTGTGTTTTTCTTCGAGTTTTTCAATAGCATGTAGGGCTAGGGTTTTATCAGCTAAGTGGCTTACTTCAATGCATTGGGCCATAAGTACTAATAAACGTTGATAGGCGATAATATCAAGTGTAGCGGCTTTATCTTTTCCTAAAAAATCATAGGCAAAGGAGAGATAGGCGGTAAGCAGAGCATGTAAGTGTTGTTGGTATTTCATAAGTTAAGAAAATCAGCAAAAAATGGCAGGCTAGTGTGCCAGAAAAATAACAGTAGCAACAATCAAGCCCTAGTTACATTAAGTTAACTTAATCACACTAAAGCTCAATAACGTCCCCGTTAGTCGGCACATAACGCCCTCTTGTCGGTTGAATGTTGCACTTTCTTTCCTAAGTACCTATAACTACATACAGGAAAGTACCGTAAGTATGCCGTTGAAGCACTTGGCTTACGACTATAACGAGGCAAGCTTAAAAGTGAGCGTGATGATAAAACATAAAATAGAACATACAGATGCCGGATTTACCCTGCCAGAACTCATGATAGTAATCGCTATTGCGG
>CBDUPS010000338.1:0-2522 GCA_965369155.1 uncultured Spongiibacteraceae bacterium | reverse complement strand
GAGCTTACCCACTTTTTTTATAGTCGCCGGCATACCAAGCTCAGCAAATAGCTCCTTAACCGCTAACTCACTTAGCTCCGCCCCAACCACTTTACAGCCCTGGGAGAGCAACCAAGCGATATCCAATGTTTTTCCACAAAGAGGTAAAAATATGCGGCTACCCTCTGCTAAAGCAAGCCGATTAAAATGCTTAACCAATAGTGGGTTTGCCTGTGCTTGATGGAAGCCAATATCTTTTGTTTCCCACTTTTTCTGCCAAAAATTGCTATCCATCTTAACGCCCTTTAAAAGTGTAAAAAATCTATAACTTGGCTTTAAAAAACCGTGGATTATTTTTTATAAACGTCTTAATCCATTGTTCTAAAAATGATTGTTTTCTTCCTGTTCTAATATAACCATAGCCAAGTACCGCAATAATTAAGGCACCCAGCGTATCAACAATTAAATCCCACATGGTATCTGTTAATCCAGAGGGATCACCCAACATAGCCTTTTGCATATTTGTGCCAAAAAAACTGTCCATACTAAACTCAAATATCTCCCAAAGCACCCCAATGCCAATAGCAAATAAAAAGGCAAAAAAAGCAACAAAGCCCGGTTTCATATGCATTTCAATTTCTTCTATCTGGTTTAATACATACACCAACAAAAAGCCAATTATCCCCAACAAAAAACCTGAAGATGAGTGCAAAACAATATCCCACCACCAAAACCGAGTGTAGTACCCATGAATTTCACCAAGAAACAAAGAGGCAAATACAAAGATAACCGCCAGTAAAACAAACTCTGCTGGAATAAAAACATGAAAGAACCGGCCTAAAAAAGTCGGCACCAATGTCACCAAAAGAATCCCTGTGGTAATAACGGCGGTAAGCCAGTGCTGATTCCAAATGGCAGCCATAATCTCAACAAATAAAATTACTTGTAAAATAAAAGCCAAACGTTGATGTATGGTAAATTTAGGCATTTTCCCTCAATTTAGTAGTCGTTTGTAAAATAAAAAATGAGCCTTGCTACCCTTTGCAACTTTCTGTAAGCAACAGAATTGTAACGTAAGTCCCCATAAGGGGCATTAAGGCAAATAGCCCTAAAAATAATTATCGTCTATGGCTAGCTATTGCTTGTGCTTAAAGGGATACTATGGGCGTTACGCAGTAGCTGCATTTTAATAACAGCCTTTGCGTAACTATGGCCCTTAGGTTAGCTAAACCTAACTTAAGGTTTATATGTTATCTCAATAGGATAAGCATCATGAGCAAAAGTCAAGATGTAAAAAAGAATGTAAAGAAAAAGGCGCTTTTAACACCCAAAGAAAAAAAAGCCGCCAAGATAGCTAAAAAAACCAAAACCAGTATTTTAAGTAAATAAACTAAAGTGGCCATCGTGTTTTTCCGGTGGCCACTACTTTACTATAAAATCCTTACCCCCTTTAAAAAATAGCTCATTAATCATAAAGCCGATCAATAAACAGCTCTACATTAATAGAGATATCATCTTCACCAATACCATCAAATGGATTCTCTAAATGATCTTGGATATTAGATAAACTTACCAATACCACCGAAAATAAAACTGGCATAACATAACTAAGATAAGGTGAATATTGCGTAGCCTCATAAGCAAAATAAGGCCCATAAAGAATCGGCAGTAATGAGATAAAAATGGTACTAAAAGTTCGTAAGGTTCTTGGGGTTCTGTACTGGTAGATATGCTTGGCGTCTTCAAAGGCAATAAACATTTTACTCAAATACTGATTACAACGGGATACCTCGCCACTAGCTAAACCATTACCACGATACTCGTGCTTAATAAATTTAGATAACTCTGAAAAAGCAAAATAGACCTTTTCTTCATTAGCCCTAATATTTTCTACTTTATCGGTAAACAACTCCCTACAGGCTTCAAATAAATCTTTTAATTTTTCCTTTGACTGCTCAAGGGTTGCTGGGCTTGGGTTCTCTAACCAATCTCTACCGACAAAATAAATAGCCTTACCGTGCGCTTTTAACCCACTATATTTAATTAACGCCGTCTCCCGCCGGGTATAAGCGCCATTGATAGAAAAAACAATAGGAAAAATAATAGCTGTAGTAATTAAGGCAAGAGGATAATCCGCCGTAATGGCGTATTTGATACAAAAATAGGTTGATAGCACCGCCAATATAGAAATAACCAAGGTTTTTAAATTGATGATTAACAGTATTTTTCCCATTTTGCCTCTACGTTGTAAGTATGCATTTAGTAGTCGCTAAGTTTACGGCCTGTTTAAAATTTTATGAACTGTTATTGGCAAGCAGTTTTGGCTTAAGTTGGATTCTATAAACATAAAAAAATGGTGGCAACCTTTGTAAGCCCAGTACAGCAACTCATTAGTTACCACCATTTTATTTGCTAGAATTTAATTGGGTACTCTTTAATCAGGTACATCACTCATTGAGATTCCCAAGGCCTTTGCAATACCTGCTCCATAGGCAGGATCTGCTTTAATACAATGACCGATATGGCGAATTTGAATATCCCGT
>CBDUPS010000337.1:0-2528 GCA_965369155.1 uncultured Spongiibacteraceae bacterium | reverse complement strand
TCAATAAGCAAGTTATAAAGAAAAGCCAAAGGAGAGTTTGCCAGTATCAAGGCCAATACAGCTGCGGTAATCAGCAAAATGCCACCGATCATGTTTTCACGGAGCATTTGTTCTTTATGAAGTGAAGAGTCGGGATTTATAGGTTCTGTCATAGGAGCTCATTATGAAAAATGATCAATACTACACGAATTCCTTTAAAAAATAATGTGTCTTTTTAGTCAGACAAATAGTACTCAACTGTAGAAACCACCCGTACTTGCTTTATTTGAGGGTTATTTTTATCTCTTTGTGAAATAGAGAACAAGCCTTGGGATGCTGTTTTTATTTTACCCAACACACTATGAGAATCCTTAGCAAATTTTTCTGCCACTTCTCTAGCGTTGCCCGTGGCATCCTCGATCATTTCAGGTTTAATATCGTTTAGCTTGGTAAAAATATATTCTGGCATGGCATTATAACCCCCAGTAAAAACAATACCTTTTTTACCTAATACCGACAGCTTACTCATCATCTCTTGCACCTCTAGCACTTTGGTAGAGTACACCGTTACTGTTTGCTCCGCTGTGTAACGATAAGGCACGGTCTGTGCATTGCCCCACTGCTGGGCAGATTTATCGGTAATCTCAGGAGCAGAGAACGAAATCTCCTCATCGGAGAAACCTGATTCTTTTAAAAAGCTAACAATCGATTGGGTGTTTTTTTCTAACGATTGGTACAGGCTAGCAAGATCATTATCAGCCTCACTAAAGCGAATGGGCCAGATAACGATATCCGCCAAGTGCTCTTGCTCAGCAAGGCCCTTTACCACTACAGAGCGCTCGTAAGATTTATAACGTAAAATGGTGTTACTTAATATAACCGTTGAAATCAAAATACCCACGCATAAAAAAGCACCTAAGATAAATGCTGCTGTATTTTTTTCTTTCATAAAAACACCTTAAAAATAAACGTTAACCTAGCTTTAAAAGAGCGATACCACCCACAATAAAGAACACTCCTAAGTATTTTACTAAAGCAGCCGCTTCGCTAAAAAAGAAGACCCCAACAAAAAAAGTGCCTATGGTTCCTATGCCCGTCCAAACCGCATAAGAAACCCCCAGAGGAATATCTTTTTGCGCTAACCACAAAAGAAAGCCACTGACCGCCATAAAAATGATCGCCAAGCTAATACCTAATACTCGGTTATCCGGATTTTGAGAAAGTCTTAACCCTACAGGCCAACCTATTTCAAATAACCCTGCTAAAAATAAATAAAGCCAAGCCATCGGTTTACCGTCTTTTGTTAATGGGCAATCGGCTTATCGGTAAAGAGATACTCTTTTAATTCTTTATCGAGTACTTTATCTTTACGACGAATCCACTCAAGCACCATGGCGGCGTGTTCTTTTTCTTCATCACGGTTATGAGCTAAAATTTTCTTTAACTCTTCATCCTTACAGGCATCAATGCGCTGGTTATACCAATCAACCGCTTCTAGCTCTTCCATTAATGAAATAATGGCTTTATGCATATCTTTTGTTTCATCAGATAACTCTTCAACTGGCTCGTGATAACCTTCATTTGACATAGTGCACTCCTCAAGATGTTTTTATTTGGCTGTTAGCATAGCTAATGAATATCAAAGTATAAACAAACTTCTATTAAGCACAAAAGCAAACTACAAATTAAAAAGGCCACCCCTAATAAAAAGAGGTAGCCTTTTTACCACTGTATTACATTACACTATTTGTACATTAATGCTCTGTTCTATTAATAAACTGGCGCTACCTGAGTCATAACCCTCAAAGGTTATTCCATCAATGACTCGATTCCCTTGTGCAGCCCAGTTATCGCCTATAGCTAAAGCAACCGTATCAGCACTATCGCCTAATACCAACAAACTACTATTATCGGTGCTGCTCAGTACATCAGATAAAGTTAGCGTGAGTGTATTAGCTGTTATCACTCCCTCGCCCATATCCACCACATCAATGCCTTGTATATTGGCAAAGTTAAGATTAATCCCATCACCCTCTAAAATAAGCGTATCTCTACCTGCCCCTGCATCTATCTGGGTAAAAGTATTATCATTAATAGTGATTGTGTCATTCCCTGCTTGGGTGATTAACACATCGCCATGTACTGCTTGGCTTTTAGTTTGGTAGATATGAATTTCATCCGTGGTAACATCCGTTTTATCTTTACCTCTAGTGTCCGTTGCCGTTACGTGAATATCCGTATCACCAAATACCAATCGCTGCCCTGACTGTAAAATCCAAACATTATCATCATTTACATGGGTGGTGAGTTCGCTATCAACGCCTAAGGTATAGCTACGTCCATTAACCGTAACGGTTAAGGCGCTAGCAAAGTCAGAGTCATAAAAACCACTTAGTACCGGTTTAAAATTGGTCGATTCTAATGCGTTTACCGTGGGAGCCAACATACCAATCGTTAGCTCACCTGTAGAGGCATCTTGTAGCGTTACATTATTTGCATCAGTGGTGGTGGCTACCACATCGTAAACACCATCAGAAAGTGGTGTGGAT
>CBDUPS010000336.1:0-2540 GCA_965369155.1 uncultured Spongiibacteraceae bacterium | reverse complement strand
CTACCAAGCTAACCCATTTGAATATTTTGGTTTTTTCAGCCCCAAACCGTTATAATCCGCCCCATCTTAGATAAGTCGCTCCCAGCGACACTATCCAATCCATCATTTAAACAGCTATAGGGGAGATTCACTGTGGAAAGAGAATCAATGGAGTACGATGTCATCATCATCGGAGCAGGACCTGCAGGCTTATCTGCCGCGTGTCGCATTCGTCAACTCAGCCAAGAAACAGGCAAAGATGTCAGTGTGTGTGTGGTAGAAAAAGGCTCTGAAGTAGGTGCTCATATTCTCTCTGGTGCAGTATTTGAACCTCGAGCACTTAATGAGTTGTTCCCTGATTGGAAATCGATGGGCGCCCCGCTTAATACAGAGGTTAAAGCAGACAATATTTTTGTTTTCCAAAACGAAAAAAGTGCTATTAAGGTGCCTAACTTTGCAGTTCCCATGACTATGCATAACGAAGGTAACTATATTATTAGTTTGGGTAACCTATGCCGTTGGCTTGCAGAACAAGCCGAAGCATTAGGTGCTGAGATTTACCCAAGCTTTGCTGCTGCTGAGGTTTTATACCACGAAGATGGCCGTGTACGCGGCGTTGCCACCGGTGATATGGGTGTGGCTGCTGATGGCTCTCACAAAGATAGCTACATGCCAGGCATGGAGCTACACGCTAAATACACACTATTCTCTGAAGGCTGTCGTGGTCATTTAGGCAAACAACTTATCTCTCACTTTGAGCTTGATAAGGGCAAAGACCCTCAACATTATGGGTTAGGTATTAAAGAAATTTGGAAAATTGACCCCGCCAAGCATGACGAAGGTTTAGTGGTACACAGTGCCGGCTGGCCCTTAAATGAACATGGCTGTGCAGGTGGCGGTTTTCTTTATCACTTTGAAGACAACCAAGTGTCCTTGGGGCTTATTACCGACCTTTGCTACGACAACCCTTGGGTTAGCCCCTTTGAAGAAATGCAGCGTTTTAAAAAGCACCCAGAAATTCAAAAGTTTCTTGAAGGTGGAGAGCGTATCAGCTATGGCGCCAGAGCATTAGCCAAAGGTGGTTTACAATCACTACCTAAAATGACCTTCCCTGGTGGCCTGCTTATTGGCTGCGAAGCCGGCACCATGAACTTTGCCAAAATCAAAGGCAATCATACCGCCATGAAATCAGGCATGATTGCTGCTGAAACGGTACATAACGCATTAACTCAAGCGGAAAAACAAGGCGAAGAACTAACCGAGTACACTGAAAACTTTAATAACTCTTGGCTTTATGAAGAGTTATATATGCAACGAAATTTTGGCCCTGCCCAGCATAAATTTGGCAACATACTAGGCTCTGCCTATGCATTTTTAGACATTAATATCTTTAAAGGTAAACTGCCCTGGACCTTCCAAGACAGTAAAGCTGATTATGCTCAAATGAAGCCTGCTAATGAATGTAAAAAAATCACTTATAGCAAGCCTGATAATGTTTACACCTTTGATCGGCTTTCTTCAGTATTTTTGTCTAATACCAACCATGCCGAAGATCAACCTTGCCACTTACAATTAAAAGATGCCTCTATTCCCATAGAAAAAAATCTACCTCTTTATGCAGAACCGGCACAACGCTATTGTCCTGCTGGGGTTTATGAGGTTATTGAAGATGCCAGTGGCAAACCACAGTTTCAGATTAATGGACAAAACTGTGTGCACTGTAAAACCTGTGATATTAAAGACCCAAGCCAAAATATTAACTGGGTTACCCCAGAGGGTGCCGGCGGGCCAAATTATCCTAATATGTAAATTGGGGGTAACTTATTAAATAGGGCCTAGTGGTAATCAATCTTACGTTGAATACTACTGGGCCTATTATTTTTTGGTAATAAGATTAAGATTTAAAAACTCTTTTTTATTGGGTACGTGAGTTTATGCTAGTAAAAGCAGTAAAAAACAACTTCTCCAGTATTTTTGCTCCAAGTACCGGTAACATAAAATGTATTGATGGCATCAGAGCAATTTCAATTCTCATGGTGATGGTTGAGCATCTATACTTCTATACATCTATATCTGGAAACCTTCCACAAGACAGTATTTTCACAGGATTAAAGCTAGTAAAAAATTATTTTTCACTAGATGCTTTTTTTACTATTAGCGGCTTTTTAATTGGTTCTATCGTTTTTAAATCAATTAAAAACCATCAATTCTCTTATAAAAGTTTTCTACAGCGGCGATTTTTACGCCTCGCTCCCGCTTATTACTTTACCTTACTCCTGCTTCTTTTTCTGTCCCCCTTGCCATTACTATCAAATGAGCGAGGAAACGTCATCCTCAACTTCTTTTACATTAGTAATTTTGCACCACTTCTTGAGCAATTTATGGTCTGGAGTTGGTCTTTATGTGTTGAAGAGCAGTTTTATGTTATTTTTCCATTCTTTGCTATCGCATTATATAAGTTTAAATCTCAGTTAGTTCTTCCATCTTTGTTATTGTCGTTTCCATTAATACTGTGGGCTTTCTTTGTATACTGTTCCAGTCATGGCATAGACCCTTTTGAC